>JACRKE010000005.1 GCA_016215335.1 Candidatus Vogelbacteria bacterium
TCTAATCCCTCGCCAAAGTAAAAGGGCGACCCGCGTCACGCGAATCGCCCCGAGGGCCATGGGTGCCTGTCACCAAGCACCCAAAACCCCAAGCATCCAAACCCCTAGAGCCCCAGTCGCCTCCCGCAGGACACGGCACCGCAGATCGGATTCGCCCTGCCGCTCGCGCACGCGCCGAGCCTCGGCCCGTCGTGCCAGAGGTTCAGGTACGGCCACCCGTCGCCGCAGCGCGAGCCGGGTAAGTCCATCCAGACGGCGAGGAGAGTTTCGGGGTCGTACTCGACGACCGAGAGTCCTTCCTCGACGACGCCCGGGTGGCGCTCCGATGTCTTGAACTTGGCGAGGATGTCGGAAATTCCGACGTTCTTGTTGTCGCGTCCGTCCCAAACGTCGACAGCGAGATAGTGGCCTGCGGGGATGACCTCCGTAGTCGTGACTTCGGCGCAGTCGAGGCGGTTCTGCCCCGACTGGTTGTTCACAACCACAAGCGACATCTGGGCGTTCAAGCTCATTGCGGTCTTCAGGACAAGTACGAACGGCCAGTGGCCGGGAACGCGCACAGGGTGTAGGGCATCGATCATGTCGAGATGCCGCTTGAGCGGGTCAAGCTCGGCGCGAAACTGCGTCTCCGAGAGGCCCAACGCCTCGTGGTGGCCATCGAGGATCCTGGTCACCACCTGCGCCTCGAAGAGTTGCTCGAGCGACATAGCGACTGGATCGATCCTCGGCCTATCGATTCTCGCGAGCAGAGCCTTCATGTAGGCTCCGCGTTCCTCCGCTGGCACCTCTTGGCGGATCTGCGCCGCCATCTGCGCCAACTTGGTGTAATCCATGACCTAGACCTCCTTGATCAGTCATTACCGTTTCCGTTGTGCTTACCCGAAAAACTAGAAAAATTGGACTTGTAAGTGGAATGTTCTTATTTGGAAACCTGCTACAATGTATCACCAAATATTGAACGTGTCAAGTAGATTGTACACAGTGAATTAGGTATTAAAAACGTTAAAGTTAGAGTGTCCCTACTACCCTTCATATGAAGAAATTTTTGCGTTTTTTTGTGCGTTTCTTTTATACCATATACTTTTATGGCATTTTTATCCTGCTCTCAAACATTTACTATTTATACGGCTGGATATTTTTGAAAAACAACAAGGACGCATGGCGACATCACGCCCTTCGCGCGCTCGATGTAATTTTCTATATTGGAGGAATCAGAGTTAGCGCTACTGGACTCACGAATATTCCAAAAGGTCCTGCAATATTTTCAGCCAATCATCAGAGCTATCTGGATGGTCTTATAGTGTTCTACACCACGCGCTCATGCTTCACGGCCATTATCGCGCCCTTTAGCGAATTTCCGGGTGTCATTACAAAATGGTTCGTGCGAATGCAGTATATAAGTATTGGACGCTCGCTTTTTGAAGATTGGCGATACAAGGGAGTGCTTGAACACGACAAAGCCGTAGCAAAAGCTACTGAATTAGTTAAGAGCGGTGAATCACTGCTCATCTTTCCGGAAGGAGCACGCGAACTACACGGTCACTTAATTCCCTTCCATACAGGCGTGGCAAAGGTCGCGATTGCCACCGAAATTCCAGTGGTCCCAATAGTGCTGGAGCGTCTAAACAAAATGATGCCGCCCCACACCTTTATGCTCACCCCAACGAGACTAAAAGTTTCCGTGCAAAAACCGGTCATGCTCCACGAAATTTCAAAGGATCCGCTAGAAGACACGCGCGCTCTCGAAAAAATCATTAAGAACCATCTTCCTGCATCATATTTTTCGGAAGAAAGTATGCCCCACTATCTCGCTGGCAAACGCGCTGCATTTTTTGATCTTGATGGCACTCTCACGCGAAAAGATATTTATACTTACATTATCCTCAAATATTTTCGTGAACATGTTAGCCTGCGGTCATTTCTATTGCTTTCTCATTTGGCCTACAAAAAATTAAGCGAAAACCATGGCAGATTTTATCAGGACGCTATTCGACTCTTGAAAAATGTGAGCGTACTCGAACTTACCGAGAAGGCGCCTCAAATCTTACACGTCAAGAGAGATGAAATATTTTACCCCGCGATGATTGAACTTTTGGAACTTCACCGCCAAGAGGGTAATCTAATTTTTATCCTGTCAGAAGAGCCCGAGCAGATTCTAAACGTAGCCGCGCATTTTCTAAACGTACCCGCCTATGGAACGGAGACTGAATGCATAGCCGGCAAATTCACCGGCAAAATCATGGGACCCATAATGAAAGATGGATTCAAGCGCGCGAAAATGATTGAGCTTGCGCACAAATACCGTATAGATCTGTCTAAAAGCTACGCCTATGGCAATAGCTGGCATGACTATGCCATGTTGCGATCATCAGCCCATCCTGCCGTTGTAAACCCGGTAAAGACATTGCGCGCGCGTGCAAAGGAACTGTCTTTCAAAATAATAAAGATGGTTTGACTTAGAATCATCTGTATCGTACCATTAATACAGATCCCGTAGGAACAGGGACTGAAAAACGATAACCTTACGTAGTAGGGCAACCAAGGAGAGTGGTCTGTCGGTGCGAAACTTCATTTTGGTTTGTCTATATCGAATCTGGCGTTTTTTTCATACAGTCACATTGAATGAAGATGAGAAGGTTGTGCTCGATTACCTATTTCAGACTCATTCAATCTATACCGGCAAAAAGCGCAACTGTGTGGTTGCTATGGTCGGTGTATGCGCCAGTGGGAAAACTACAGTCGCCCGCGCGCTTGCCGAAAAACTCAACCTGCACTATGTATCGGCCGATGAGGTACGCGTCATATTGCGTACGAGAAATCCGAAGGCAAATTACGAACACGTTCGTACCATCATCGATGAGTTCGTGTTCAATCGCCTTTGCTATAGCGAAGGAAGTGTCATTGATTCAGACTTCGGGAATTCGGGCAAACGCCTTCTACTCGAAGCAATGATCGCCGATGGAACAAGGTGTCCTGTATTCTTCATCAGAACAACATGCGACATGGATGTCATGGTCGGTCGCGCCATCGACAACATCCCGGATCTGTTCTTCGTAAATGCGGGAACCATCTATCAGGGCGACAACAAGGGCGCCGTTGTGAAGATTCGAGAGATGATTAGGCAACTCCCGAAGCATTACAGTTGGTCAGGCGGTAGATGGACACTCCTGCCTACGAAAGGCATCTTCGCCACTATCGACACCTCCGATGACGCCACACCCATGATTCAACACGCATGCGCTCGGATAGTCTTCAGGCTTACCACAGGACAGTCGGTGCCGGAGGATTGTGTCGGAGGCTTTCCACAGTAGGAATCAGTCACTTCTAAGCCCTCGGCGCGTGCGCGCCGAGGGCTTAAATAATTGCAACACTATTAAGGCAGTTCACAAAAAATTTACGATAAGCGTTCTCTGAACTGCGCCGGATGAGGCTCCGGCGTGCCATCTAAATGACCTTCACTGCCACACAAACCAATGAAAGTAGCCAACCTTGCCGTGATAGCCAAGTGGATCTGCTTCTGCGAGTCGTCTATTGTTTCCATCTGTTTTCATGAACTCTGATAAACGCTCTCGTTCCGCTCGAAGCGCCTTATATTCGCGATCGAAAAGACATGGTCCGGCTTCGGACTCAATTTGTCTAATTCTAGAACCGATCTCTCCTAGTCGAATTGGAGCTTCTCGTCGCAACAAAATGATTGTCCTGCGCATCTCGAGTACATCGTTTATGTTAACCGCCTTAAGCGCTTTTGACATTTGCCTTGCTCCTTTCCCAGTCGTATTGTGCTTCTTTCCAGCCGTAAGTAAAACATAAATTTTCGTTGAGACCAAGGACCCTATAATCCAGACCATCAAGCAAAGGGAACCTTTACGTAAAGGTTCCCTTTGCATAAGCAGTAAACTTGCACGGTGCTCGACAAAGTCGAGCACCGTGCTACACTTTCCGCATATCAATTTAATACTCAATATATGTCCTTTTATCTAGTACTTTTCGTTATCATTTTCATTATCCTGCCGGGTCTCAAAATAGTCCAGCAATACCAGAAAGGCGTTGTTTTTCGGCTTGGAAAACTGCTTGGAACCAGATCGGCGGGACTCAACTGGATCATTCCCTACATAGACCACATGAGAAAAGTTGATATGCGCATTGTCACTCTCCCCATTCCTCCCCAGAAAATAATTACAAAAGACAACGTCTCGGTGGATGTTTCGGCTGTCGCCTACTATCAGATCGTTGACGCGGAAAAAAGCATCATCTCAATCGAGAACGTAATGAGCGCCATCAATCAGATAGCACAAACGACAATGAGAAACATTGTGGGCAAATTCCAACTCGATGAAATTCTTTCGGAACGAGAGACAATAAACAAGGAGATCAGAGCCGTACTCGATACTCATACGGAAGCATGGGGTGTTGTGATTTCGGTAGTCGAGATTAAAGACATTGAGCTTCCGGAAAACATGCAGAGAGCGATGGCCAAGCAGGCAGAGGCAGAGCGAGAAAAAAGAGCGAAAATCATTGCAGCAGAAGGAGAGCTCGCGTCAGCGGAGAAACTTTCACAAGCGGCAGACATCATGCTTGCACACCCGATCACACTCCAACTTCGCAATCTCCAAACCATGGCCGAGATAAGCGTGGAGAAAAATTCAACCATAATCTTCCCCGCTCAATTCATGAGCACAGTAGCAGATGTGAAAAAATTTATTGAATCAGAAACAAAGGCAGTAAAATAATACTGAGATTCCTGCTGACTACTTGGAAGCTCGGCTTCCAAGTAGTCAGTGTCAAAACAAGTAAACAATGGCAAAATTCTCACACAAGGAGTCATTAAATGAGTTTCAACAGCTTATATTTACCATTTACGGAGTGTCGAACGATAGACAGTTTGGAATCCATGACCTAACTTCAAACATCGAGAGGTTTACGATGCGGGCGCTCAAGGGTATAAGAAAAGGAGATAATAATAAAATAAAAATTAATCTTCTGATCTCACTCTCTTATTTCATGGCGGTCCTGAACAGATTACACATCGAATCAGAAGAAGTTGTGTGGAAACGCTTTCCAATGCTTTGCTCATACTGCGGGAAGAAGCCTTGCGCGTGCAAGAAACTTAAACCCAAAACCCGTCCGAGCATAAGTAGAAAAAGTTCGCTCAAACCAACCACACTAGCCGGCTTCCAACAAATGTTTAGAGAAATATATCCTCCGGAGACGCGTACACTTGAACACGCTGGAGTTCACCTCGCAGAAGAGACCGGTGAAGTAAGCGAGGCCATTCACAATTACATGAACACTCATACTACGAAAGCTTTTGAGAATGTGCGGGAAGAAGTGGCCGACTATATATCATGCACATTCGGAGTGGCGAACTCTGCGAAAATTGACGTAGCGGCCGAACTCGAAAAAATGTACGAACATAACTGTCACGTATGCCACACCGCCCCGTGTTCATGCACATTTACCTTTATCGCGGAATACAGATCATAAAATATGGACAAACCAATCGAATCTAAAAAAATGCCAGCGAATCCTTGGGAAATTGTTTACCGCGGAGTTCTATTTTGTATCGAGAAACATAAGATAAAGGACTACGAACGAGCAATTCGCCCGCCGGGCGCAAGAATGATTCTAAGAAACAGCGAAGGGAAACTACTCATCACGAAGGAACACAGAAATGAAATCAGTGGTATTGATTATCGAGTACCGGGAGGAAAAGTCTTTAACTATCTTGAAGAATATTTAGAAGTTCGTGGAAATAACGAAGCACTCATAGAAGCTGCAAAAATCGCCGGGCAGAAAGAAGCGCTCGAAGAAGCTGGGGTTCAAAAAATCGAAAATCTTGAGATAATCAAGAAATCAACGGCCGGAGCAACGGTTGAGTGGGACCTCTACTTCATACGTGGCAATATTAAGGAGATGGGTGCACAAGAACTAAAAGATGACGAGGCTGAACAAGGTATCGAAATCGGATTTTACACTGATACCGAAGTTCTTCAGTTAATCAAGGAAGGTAAAATAAATGAAGGGAGACTCATTGCAGTTTTAATGCAGGAACTCACAAAAGCTTAGACATTAGATTAACGAAGCTCCATGCTATTCCCGAAGACATGGTAGGCTGACGGGCCGAGCACGAGGAATTTTCTAGCAAGAAAATATCCGTACTCCGGAAACGACACGGAGCGGAGTGTTATTTTGCCTTCTCGATAATTATCGTGAGCCCTTTCATACTCTTCTTGGCGGGGTCGACAATTTTGTACTCTTCACTAATTAAAGTGAGTATGCGTTCAAGACGTTCTTTAAGGAAATTGAACTCCATGTACTTGGCGCGACCACGAAGGAAAAGGTCAATCTTCACGCGGTGTCCCTCTTTCAAAAACTTAGATGCGTTCAGTGCTTTGAGTTCTAGGTCGTGATCCCCTGTCCCAATCTTGACCTGTATTGTTTTAAGCTCGCTTACTCTTGAATTAGCTTTCGCTGCTTTCTGTTTCTTGTTTTCTAAATACTGGTACTTGCCGAAATCCATTATTTTCGCGACTGGAGGATTGGCATAAGGAGAAATTTCAATGAGGTCTGTTCCGATCTCGTGTGCCCTCTTAAGAGCTTCTGACACAGTAATTACACCCAAGTTCGAACCGTCTTCCATAATGACGCGAACTTCGGGGACATTAATTTGATTATTGATTCGGATGCGAGGTTTCAGATATGTATTGTTTAAACTTTGTTAATGAGTAATGGTACGGTAGATTCTACTCAAAGTCAACGAAATCTTTCTATGACAGCTGTTTTATGTTCCTATTGTTTTCCCCAATTTACTATTTACTATGTACTATATACTAATTATTGAGGTTGTTTGGCAATCAAACGAGTTAACTTTTTTTCGGGATCCTTATATTACTTTGCCCCTTGAGGTAAACGTTGCGGGGACCCACCTGGGATTCATAACTCTGGAATAGCCCAAATAGCCTTGCCTAAAAAACGCCCGAGGGCGTTTTTTAGCTCCCGGAAATCATTTAACATCATTCCCGCGCCGTACACCTTGCTGTTTTGCGAATTTTAGGGTAAACTAGCCGGACATTATGAAAGGCATGAAAGTCAACAAATCATTCGCAAAACGAATGAAAATAACAAAGACTGGCAAGGTTTTGACCCGTAAAGCGGGGCAGAATCACTTTAACTCAAAAGCCGCTCGCGTGCGCCAACTCAAGGGCAAGAAACACAAAGAATTTGCGCATATTCTTACACACAAGGAGCTTAGTGCGCTTATTCCAATGAATTAAGTTTGTGTTACTACTAACTAGTTCAAAATCATGTCCAGAGTAAAAAAAGGAATCGTAGCAAATAAGAGACGCCGAAGCGTACTCAAAAGGGTGAAGGGTTATCGTTTTGGCAGAAGCAAAAAAGAGAAGGCTGCACATGAGGCGATTCTGCACGCAGGCAATCACGCATTTGCCCACAGACGAGACAAAAAGAATGACTTCCGTCGACTATTTCAGACACAAATCGGAGCTGCGGCAAAAGCCAACGGAACATCTTACAGCAAGCTAATGGGAGCTCTAAGGAAGAAAAAAGTTGATCTGGACCGAAAGATCCTATCAACTCTAGCAAAAGAACATCCTGCAATATTCACAAAAGTTGTAGAATTCGCAAAGTAGACTCCGCCCTCAAGGGCGGTTTTACGTTGAGGTTTTTATTTTGAATTAAAGCGTGTAGAATTATAGAGTTGTATTCGTATTTTCTACTAGCTACTAGCTGCCAACTACTATTTTATGCAACTCCCCCCACTAGGTGCCCACATGACAAGCTCAAAAGGTTTCGACGAGGCTTATCGCACTGCGCAAAGTATCGGCTGCACGGCCATGCAGATTTTTGCCAAGAGCCCAATGCAGTCTAAAGGACGAAAGGTGGCTGACGAAGAATCTACTCTTGCCCTCAAAGCTAAAAAAGAAACGGGCGTGACTCACATGGTCATCCATGCGGGGTATCTGCTTAATTTTTCAAAGGAACTCAAGCTCACTGACTATCAATCTAGGTCGCTTATGGAAGACATTGTGAACAGTGACATGCTCGGAGGAGAGGGTGCTGTGGTGCATTGTGGAAAGGCACTGGAACTAGCTCCAGAAGTAGCAAGAGAAAATTTTGTGCAGAACATAGTTGCGATGCTAGAAGAGACCAAGGGGTGTAAGTCTTCGATCATTCTCGAGAACACGGCAGGGCAAGGAACAGAAATTGGCTTCCGCTTCGATGACCTTGGCGCATTTTTCAAACAAATCAGAAAACAGACGACTCAAAAGAAAAGAATAAAAGTCTGTATAGATACGGCACATACTTTTGCTGGCAATTACGATCTTAGAAAGAAGGCTGGGGTACACGATGCTCTTGACCAGATTGAGCACGAGACAGGACTCGAACACATAGCATGTGTTCACTATAACGATTCTAAAAAACCACTTTTTTCAAGAGTGGACAGGCATGAGGATATAGGCGAAGGAACTATCGGTGACGAAGGATTAAGGGAATTTATTTTAGAGATGTCTAAGCGTACAGATTCAACTGTCCCATTTGTTCTTGAAACCCCCCAAGGTGTGAGTACCTACGAAGAGCAACTCAAGAAAATAAAAAGTTGGTTTTAACATAAATTGCAAAGACAAGACTACCGAGGTGTAACCTATGTATGACTTATCCACAGCTCATCCACATACAGAGGGAACCCTCTGTATTAGTTAGCCTAATGGATTTGAGTTAGGAAAAACAAAACCTTCTTTTGCGAAATATTCATTTGCTAGATTTATATACGAGCTTTTATCGTTCGAATCCATTATCTCGTCCAATAGTTTCCATACTATAAAACTGGCAATATTAACGTTAAAGCTAAAATTTATTTTCTCAACGGTATTCAGCGTATCTAAGTCTCCAAATACGAAATCAGCTCTCGCTTCACCATTCGAGAAGTCTGACAGTAATAAAAATGTAACATCACCAGGCACTCCAATGCCTTTTATGGTAAGTTTATTCATTTCAGTTAAAAGCTCTTTTAAGAAATTCTCAAAATTAACCACTCTGTCTATTTTATTGTAGCCAAAAGCATTGAGAGATTCTGTCTTTGGACTAGTCACGGTTCCCAAACAAACATAATCGCCAGAGTTACCCATGGTCATTAAAATTGCGTCATTATTCAAGCTTTTTCTAAACGTAGGAAAAACCTTGGAACTCACCTGTTTTATAAGTTTGTAGTTGTTAAAATTTGCTGTCGCAAGTGAATGAAATCTATTCGGTGGAAGGCTAGATTTGAATGTCTTAATAATAAATCTCCTTTTGTGACCACCGACAGAAATAATACACTCATGAACAAACGAAACAGCTCCGTTCGCAAATATACGCGAATGCAAGACAAGAACATCAGATTTCCGACCACCTATATTTTCGAATGTAAATGTTTTACCCTTTAGCTCTTCATCCCAATCTGAGAACATGTTTGACTCTTTGCTCGTCTCTTCTGAATATTCTTGTTCAAGTGAAATATCCTCGCTCTGTGCCTGTGATTTAATGTTCGATTCCATATCTAGTATTATTCAAGCAGTTTCTTCTCTAAGCTGTGAATTACGAAACTAATTTTCCGTCGGTTTTGCGGCCATCACTAAAATCTCTCAGCCGTCTGAGTTTTTGAATCGTCACATCACACACAACACACGAAAGAAACGAGAATCGGTTTACACTAACACAAATGAAA
>JACRKE010000006.1 GCA_016215335.1 Candidatus Vogelbacteria bacterium
CGGTGCCGTGTCCTGCGGGAGGCGACTGGGGCTCTAGGGGTTTGGATGCTTGGGGTTTTGGGTGCTTGGTGACAGGCACCCATGGCCCTCGGGGCGATTCGCGTGACGCGGGTCGCCCTTTTACTTTGGCGAGGGATTAGACGATAGCTTTTGCCATACATCATGCAAAATACTTTCTTTCAATTCATGCGTATTGGCATGACTCAAAACACCGAGATAAGAGTTTAGTGTTCCTAAAAATTGTTTACCTGAAATTTCGCCGAATTGATAAGCTGTAACTTTTTCTGAAATTTTTCGCAAAATTCTGCGTTTGGTTTTGGTTCTCACGACTTTAGCTCCCGGAGAAATAACATAGCCAAGGAAATCTATTCCCTGTCTGTATTTGCGAATACGGGTTTTTTGAGGGTGTAATTCTAACTTGAGTTTTTCATGAAGAAACTCTTGCATTGCGTCTCTAGTATTTGTGAGATATTGGACATCGTGGTGTACAACAACAAAATCATCAGTATATCTGATGTAATTTTTTAGTTTCAGTGTAAGTTTAACAAACTGATCAAACTCATTCATGTATATGTTCGCGAAAAGTTGCGAGGTGAGATTCCCAAGCGGACATCCGGTCCGCGGCGCGCAAGATGTGCCATACTCTCTCTCTCTCTCTCTCTCGAATTTGCGCCATTTTCAAAACTTTCTACAATATTTTCAATTAAGCATACGAGATCGTTGTCTTTGATTCTTTGTCGAATAATTTCCAACAAAATAGCATGATCGATAGACGCAAAGAATTTTCTAATATCGCATTTTAGTACATAACAGGTTCGCGATCGGCCTCGCACTTTTTTCAACATGCGAGATATTTGTTCCACAGCTCGATGAGTTCCTTTTCCAACTCGCGATGAATATGAGTCGTGAATGAACGTTGGTTCAAAAACAGGCACGAGCCATCTTGAGAGGAGATGATGAACAATCCGGTCTCGTACAGATGCTTTGTGAATTTCACGTATTTTAGGATCTCGCACATAAAATCGATTGTATGTACCGTGTCTATATTGTCCGTTTACGAGGTCCGAATGAAGATCAAATAGATTGTCTTCAAGCTTATATTCAAATGCTTGCACATCTTCCCTGTTTCGTTTATCTTTCTTAAACATGTCCCACGCAATGAGCAGTTCCTCCATGGTGGTCATTTGAGTAAACATGTTTTTATAGATTTTCATAAATATGCAAACGATTGATGAACTCTACACAGAGGCGCCTATAGTAAAGCACACAACTGATTTGTATAGGGAATTTTATGAATGTCTGAAAATGTTCCCCAAAAAAGACCAGTTCTTACTAGGGAAGCGATGCGAGGAACTTATTCTCGCATTCCTAGAATTGATTTTGACTGCCACCACCATGTCACGCGAGCAAAAGGGTGTTGTGTTACAGAAAGCCGCAATAAAATTTGATGTGCTTAAGTTATTCTTGCGAATTGCGCGTGAGCTGAAAATTCTTGATAATAAAAAATATCTTTCACTTCAGGCAAAAATTCAGGAGATTGGGAAGATGCTTGGCGGATGGATTCGCTCACTCCAAACGGCAAAGGCGCCATAGGCGCCTTTGCTAAAACGAGAAACTACCGCAGGACACGGCACCGTAGTTCGGATTCGCCTTGCCGCTCGCGTTCGCGTCGAGCTTCGGCCTGTTGTTCCAGAGGTTCAGGTACGGCCACTTGTCGCCGTAGCGTGAGCCGGGTCTTATTACTGCTTCTTTTCCTTAAACTTTTGAGAGCGAATTTTACCGCTTGCGCCTATATATTCACCCTCTTTATACTTTTGTAGCGGCAAACTTTTTCAAGTTATCCGACTTAAGAATCAGTAAGGAGTATCTCGCATCTCATCTGCGCTCTCGTTACAACCGTAATCGTAACAAATCTGGCAGTTAACAAAGATTGAGGATTTCGGCGACGTTCAACCGTGATTGAATGTACAGTAGCCTACTTTCGCATCCAATCTAACATATGTATCGATTGTAATAAAAAATAATTTTAAAATTATTGTGAATAAATTGTAGAACACATGTTATTTATGATATGATTTCACTATGAGTGAAAATAGGCAAGTTCTCAAGTTAAGGATAAGGGAGGCAATTGAGCGAAGCCCAGATCGTGCACTTATTCGTCGTGCTAGTCTTTTTGGTTCTTATGCATACGGTACTCCGAAAGAGGATAGCGATGTCGATTTACTTGTTGAGTTTGTTCCAGAGGCTGCAGTTGGATTTTTTGAATTGTCTGATATTAAGTTCAGTATAGAAGATTATATAAACAAAAAAGTTGACTTATTGACTCCGGACGCGTTAAGTAAATATTTTCGAGATGAAGTTATTGCTAATGCGCAGCTAGTTTATGAAAACTGACACAGCTTATTTGCGGCATATTTTAGATGCTATCTCGCAGATTGATGAATACATAAAAGACTTTGATCGTGAGGATTTTTTAGCAGACAATAAAACTATTGATGCCACTTTAATGCAACTGGAAATTATTGGAGAGGCAAGCAATAAGTTATCGAAGGAATTTAAAGATAAATATCCAAAAATCCCATTTAGGAATATGGCAGATATGCGTAACGTGGTGGTTCATGATTATTTCGGAGTTGTCAGGAAAACAGTATGGAATACATGTAAGAAAAATCTTCCTCCTTTAAGAGAACAAATAAAGAAGTCACTAGACGAAATAGTTGGCTAATAGTATTTATGCAATATTTTCCAGTGAAAACACTTTTTGATTTCCGATGCCTTTAAGCAGTACATTTTTTTCTGTCACATTTATTTTGTCTTTTATGAGTTCTACAAATTTGGGCCCTAGAAGTATCTCATTTTTATCCGCGTGTTGGCCGAGACGACATGCGAAATTTACAGTCTCACCTAGGAAGTCCCAAATGCGTTCCTCTTCCGGTCCAATCTCGCCTGCGATGAAGTCGCCGTATTCGATGCCAACTCGCACCTCCCAGCCCATCTCGCCGACTTGGGCTACGATCTTTAGGGCAGATTCAACCGCTTGCATCGCTAATTCGTCATATTTTTCATTTTGCTTGTAGCCACCAAACACTGCCATGACTGCGTCACCTAGATACTTGTACACCCAACCATTCCTGGATTTTATTGCTTGATTGGCCATCGTAAAGTAGCGGTTCAAGTCTCGCAGTAACGGAGCAAAGTCTTCAGTGTTATGCACTCTTTTGCTAAAGCCTACGAGATCCGCGAACATTACAATGCCGTTATTGCGCTTGGGTAAAAGTTTGTGAGTTGTCATGGCGTGCACGAGCTCCGGCGGCAGGTGAGAAGAGAGAATCGCGTCAAGCTGATTCTTAAGGCGTTCGACTTGCTCTTTTTCATCAAGGATTATTTTGTTTCGTTCTTGCACTGTGTCCTCGAGTTGTCTGGCGTACTTTTGGAAGTACAAAGTTTTTTCCTCCATCTCTTTCATGTATGTGTCTGTGCGCTTGAGCTGGCGCGAAAAGATACTTCGAATGCGGCTAAAGTAGCTCGCGTGTTTCCACTTAACACGCAGGATAAAATAGGGCGCGTTGTAAATCTGTCCGGGGATTAGAAGGGGATACTCCCGATAGTTGAGGGTTTTTGTAATAAGTACGCCTTGCGGTGCGCCCGGCTCTTCCGCCTCCTTGTATTTTCCCAAATAACAGTAGCCATCTTTTACCACTTCTTTCACCAGTTGCATCACACGCCCGTACACTTGGCCCTCAATATAGAGAAGGTTGTCGCGAATCTCCGCAAATATTCCAAAATGTTCTTTGAGTAGCCGGAGGACATCGTATTCGAGTAATGTTTCCTCGACTTCTGCCGTAGCCATCTTCCATACATGCGGAATGCTCGCGATGACTCCCTTGACCAACGGCCCCGAATTGAAATCATAAACCGGATCAATGCCCGGTCGGAACTTGATCTTGAATATCGCGCTGTCCTTTTTGAGTTCTACTATTTCAATGTTTTTGGTCTTGTTGAAGTAGCTATTGTACTGTGGGACTTTTTGCATGAGATAGACCGGGTCCACAATAAATGCGCCCATGACTCTCTTCATTACTTCAATGGCACCGAGTCCGCCGCCGGCAGTCGCAGTAAGGCCGATGTCGTAGAAAAGACTCGGGTCGTCTCCTGAAGCTTTGCGAGCCCTCTTTGTAATCTCATGAAATACCGGAAGTGGCACCCAATGGTCGGGGTTTTGAAGATACTCCTCTGGGTAGCCAAGATGGCCCAAAAGATCACTTTTGTTTAAGCCTTTTTTTACGCAGAAGTTTATTATTAGAGTCGTATTTCTGTTTGAAACCACGAGCTCGTCGGAGGGGTTTTGGGTAGCCATATAGCCTTTTCATTCTATACGAGCCACGCCAGATTGCCAGTGCCCCGTAAAGTCCAACTGTAGGCAAAGTTGGACTTTGCGGGGCAGCCTGCAGTGCGCTCGAAAGGTTTCGACCTTCGGGTTGAATCACATTTAAGCCCTTGCAAACAATATTATTAGCAGTTATACATATGTTAGACTAAGGTCTTCTAAAACGGAAACAGTTTTACAAATGGGAAAGCGGGTGAGACAAATGCTACAATCCAAGGTTGTCGTGAAGGAGCTTGGCGAGAAGCCTGTTCCGATCGAGGCAAGAACTACCGTAGGGGCATGGCTCGTGCGGCATGGCGCCAATGGGACTTTCGGTCTCAGACTGAATGAATCTGCGTCAGTTGTTTCTCAAGAGATCGAGGGTAGAGAAAGGGTACAACATCTCGATATTTCGAAGGACGCGAAAACCCTCGCCATTTCCGTGCTCACACCCATAAGTGGAGAGATGCACGACTGCAACTGCGATCTCCTCCGAATCCCACCTGAGCCATTGGGTGATATCTGGACTGCGGCTTGCGAATCTGGTGGCGATCCGCGAGAAACGGAAAATCCAGACGATGGTTCAAGTGATGACCATGATCAGCAGAAATCAGGGCAGCCAATCATAACTGCTTGGCGGGCAGCTCACAAAGCGAAGTTCAAAACGCAGATCGTTCTTGCGACACTCTCAAGTTTTGCCGCGGAAAACGGCGGTCGGATACTGTGGCCGGAGCATCGGGATGAAATTCGGCAGAAGTTTCGCGCCGCCGGTCATCCGGAGTATGCAGACGTCGGGAACAAGAGCATTGGCAGTGGCATTTTCGGCTTCAGCAAGAAGGCGGGGTTCATTGCTGTAGCAATTCGAAAGAGTCATGTGACAGGAATGAAATGCTGGACACTCGCGCTCACGGAGAAAGCTCACGACTTCCTCGCGGGGAGAATTTCGGTCAAGGGCAAGACATGGAAGTCCAAGTCGGAGACGAGACTCGCCCGTGTCAAATCCGGCACCTCCGAAGCCATTGATGCCGAGATCATCCAACCCGAAAAGGGAAACAGTGGGGGTAGCGTCAAGGGTACGATGTTTGCTCTTGTCGCACAGGTCATGAGCGTAAGCACAGGAGCATCTCGCGATGGTGCTGGTGATGAGGATGACTACGATCCCAATGCGCTAGCCTCGATTGATGAACTGGATGCCCAGGGAATATCCGAAGTACTCGAACCTCACAAAGATCAGGTGAGGGCTTTGCGCCAGATTGAGGGCTGGAAAAAGAAGATACTGGGTCAGCTTCCAGTGTCGGTGCGCAAGGCATTCAGAATCGCTGAAGAGGCGAGAGACGCTTGGGAATCAGTCCTCGATCCTGATAGATGATAAAAGGGAAGTAAAAACAGTTTCCGTGAATGGGCCGACCGTGAATTTCGATCTGCGGTCGGCCCCAAACCAGAACCGACCAAAATTTGATCGCTTTTGGTTTGAATTTTTAGAGTCTTTACTCCTGTCGTTAGGAGCGACAGATCGCCAGAGACGCTGAATGCTCAACTGCTTAATCTTCGAGAGGCCAGACTTATCGGGTACTCTGAGAATGGTGGTTGCATCATGTTTGTTCATGAATTCGTATCCATTCTAGCTCCCAGTGTTCCAACCCACTTCCATCAGGTGTGTGATATTGATACAATCATTAATATTAAAATGCACCTAAAATCAGCACAATTTTTATTTTATCTTCTGCTATTTTGTACTCTGTTTTTTCCTATTGAGTCAGTGATTGCATTGACTCCGTTTCCATCCTTCACAACCTACTATGAGATGTATCCTGGAGCAAGCGCCAGTGCGGGTCCTTCTATCGTATTTAATGTTACCGCAGATCACCTTTATGCTGTGAATTACGAAATGTACTTTTAACAAAAATTGACGCATACTAGAAAGGCACCCGATGAGGGTGCCTTTCTTTCACACATGTATCCACAAATTCTAACCAACCTACAAAAGATTGTCACATATATCACACAC
>JACRKE010000035.1 GCA_016215335.1 Candidatus Vogelbacteria bacterium
AGTAGATTCCATCTCCTTTTAAAATTAGATTAGCCTTAGTCCTCTAAAAGTTTATACCCAACGCCGGCAAACTGGATGTTTGCAGGGTCATCGCAGCGCGGTGGTGATACTGCATGGACACCGCCGCACTTTGGGCATTTGCCTACAAAGGTTGCTAAAACAAATTTCTCGCCGCAGCCCTGGCACTTTGCCTCAAGCCCGCCATTAGGAATTGGCATACTTCTTATGCCTCCTCCGTGCGCATTAGATACAAATTCAACAAGTTCCCTGCCTTCTGAATAAGGCCCTGCGCCTGTTCCGCAGCTTCCGCAATCACCCATTTAATAATACCTCCTGTTAATAATTACTTAAAACAATATAATAATACTACATTTAGCCATCAAAAAGCAACCTGTTTTTAATTCTTGAGGCTGATTAAAAAGCCAGTGGGCATAGGGGGTTGACCGAAAAGAGTTTATTTATTCCAATTAGCATATTATACGGTTAGGGTTATAGCGATATTACAATAGAATGTCAATTTTTCTTTGACAAACGGGACATGCTTCTGGTAGATTAACGAAAATCGGTTAATAATATTGTTGAGACAGGGACAGGATAAAAGGTATAAGGGCATAAAACAAGAAGAGGCGAAAATATTGATTTTAGGAGCATGTACCATTTCATGATAATAAAAGGTGAAGATAAATTCATGCGTTTGGCAATACGAGAGGCTAGGCGGTCGAATCATGAAGATGATAGTATACATCCTTATGTAGGAGTTGTTGTAGTTCGAGATGGTGAAATTCTTGCATCAGCATGCCGGGGAGATCGTGGACTTGGTGACCATGCCGAATTTACCGCCTTGGAGAAGAAACTTAAGAAAGATAAGCTCGCTGGTTGTACAGTCTATACAACCTTAGAACCTTGTACAACAAGGAATCATCCTAAAGTACCTTGTGCAGAACGTCTAATCCAACGAAAAGTCGATCGGGTCGTAATAGGCATGCTTGATCCAGATCAGCGTATAACTGGGAAAGGAATACTTCGCTTACGTAGGGCTGGTATAGCAGTAGACCTATTTCCAAAAGATATGATGGCTGAACTTGAGGAGCTTAATAGAGAATTCACAAAGGACAGAGAGGAAAAAACATGCAACTCTACTCCTCCTGGCATATCTGAATCTGGGATTACAACTTTTTATCCGTCGCGTGACTTCTATGGTATCCTACGTCGAGATGCTTCAACAATAGATCGTTATATATCTAAAGCTGAAATCAGTGTCATCATGGTAAGTATTAATTTAATGACTGGACTGCCATTCAATGATCTATGTACATGCCTTAGAAGAAAATTAAAAGGGAATGGCTGTGAATTTAAAGCGACTATATCCCTATTAAATCCAAATCAATCAGAGTTAATTAGTGTTGTTTCACCCATTCTCAATTGTGAAGCAATCGATCTTGCTAATAGTATTCGACGCTCATTGAAGGATCTGTTAATCTTTAAAAAGTCATTACCTAAACATCTACATGCACATTTGGATGTGAGAGTACATTCTGTCTTGCCTTTTGGCAGTGCTATCCTTCTTGACCACGAAAACAAAAGGAAGGGAAAGATTCAAATAGAGACAAAACCATACAAGGCTGGGATTCAAAATAGTTTTGCTTTTGAAGTCATGCATTTAGAATCTGGAGGTTTTTATGATACTCTTGTTTCCTCTTACGAAACATTATTAACAGATGGTCAATCTATTGAAGATGGCAATATTTAAATTTACACTATTCTAAAGAAAGGAAGAGTCGGATGTCGAAAAAAAGTGCAGGTATATTGCTATATCGTAATGTCTCACAAGACCTTGAAGTTTTACTTGTCCATCCAGGGGGTCCCTTTTGGGCTAAGAAGGACGAAGGTTCTTGGTCTATTCCAAAGGGAGAGTTCGAAGAAAACGAAGATTCTCTAACGGCTGCCAAACGTGAATTTAAAGAAGAGACTGGGCTTATGGTTACTGGGGATGTGATTGCACTAGAATCTATTCGACAACCAAGTGGCAAGACTGTTTTCGCTTGGGCTATTAAGGGAGATTTTGACCCTTCACTTTTGAAAAGTAATACATTTTCTATTGAGTGGCCGCCTAAATCAGGGCGCCAGCAAGAGTTCCCAGAGATTGATCGAGCTGGTTGGTTTTCCATTGAAAAAGCTCGCCTGAAGATTTTAAAGGGCCAGGTTGGTTTTCTTGATCAGTTGATAAACAAAATAGGATATATCGCTAATACTCCTTCTAAAGATGATTCTAATGTATCTAAGGAAAAGACTACGCGACAAAAGTCACTATTTGAGTAATGGCTTTCCTAAATATTGGCGAACAACGCGCTGCACAAGGACGCTGCGCAAGCCGACGAGATAGGGGCATAAAACAAAAAAACATTAAAGGCAATAAAACCAAAAACAAAGTCTCAACAAGGCACTACACCTGACGGCGAGAGACACGCCGCAGGTGAGTTTGAGCGTTAGGCGTCGCAGCCATAACCATTCTTAAGTGGCCGAAAAGAGGAAAATGAAGATGATGAGGACATGGGTGCCGGATGTCGGCGCCATTCGCCTGCAGACCTCGATTGTCATTTCGTGTGCCGCTCTCGCACTATTTCTGATTAGCTGTGATATGGTATCATCCAGAGAGACCGCTTTGTTAAGGGCTTCGGCATATGGTGAATTGGACCATGTGAAGATGCTTCTCGATCAAGGAGTGGACCCCAACGTACAGAGCAGGGAGAAACAAGTGGCTCCCTTGATGGTGGCTTCACTGCGAGGACACATAGATGTCGCGAGTCTCCTGCTAGCACACGGTGCAAACATTAATGCAACGGATCACAACGGGGTCACTGCGTTAATGGCTGCGGCGCAAGGTGGGCACCTTGAGGTTGCAAAACTGCTGATAGCGAGTGGGGCAGTTTTGACGGCAGAGGACAACGACGGAGTATCAGCCGAAACCTATGCCGGCGAGAGAAATCACCTCGACGTAAAGCAACTAATTGAAGATGAGGTTCGGAAGAGAGGTTTATCAAAACTGAGTATACATGAGTTCGCGAAGGAAATCATTGAGGCACTAAGACAAAATGATTCTGCTCAACTATATAGGCTCACTACCAGTGCACAAGAAGGCAAGCGGTTTCTTGACTTTGCTGATACGAAAAAAGTCTTCTTCGAGGCGCCTCAATGGATCAAACTATCGGATAGAGAGCAGGAAAAGGCAGTGCGAGAAACAATTATTGTCTTCCAGCGATCATACGAAGAGATTGGCAAGGGCGTCCAGGAACGGTTCTCAAGCAGAATTGGAGACGAGTTGGGTGATGTCCGGCTCATCATTTGGATGCGCAGCGAACAAGGCTATCAAGGAATACTTATTTGGTCTGTCGTTCCAACGGAGAGCGGATATAGAGTTCTAAACTGGATTGGCCCTACCTCCCAGATTACCCGCGGGTCTACGTTGCGGACGAAAACTGCATATCTTCGCTGCGTCTGGTCGGAGGAGTGTATTTTCCCCAAGGAAGAAATTCAGTTTGATTATTCGTTTACTCATTAAGGCAATATGTACCCGCTTCCCGAAGTATGGCTCATAAGTCAAGCAACGTTAAGGCGGGATAAAAGGCATATAAAGGCAGAGGGGCATAAAAGCAAAAGCATCAAAGGCAATAAACCAAAAACAAAATCAAAAGCCCCAACCAGGCACTACACCTGACCGCAAGAGCAGCGGCAGGTGAGTTTCGTCGTTATGTGTATATAGAAATTGGAGATATGGCGTGGTTGAAAAAAGATCCATAGAAGATATTATTTCTTTAGTGGAGCAAAATTTTATGTTTCTACATGCTGGTAAGTTCTTATCTTATCATATCAAACAACGCAACCTTTCTTTGGAAGCTAAAAACCTACTGCTAGTTTTAAAAAATAATGATAAATACCTACTTCGTGGCGATTTAATTAGGAATTTTCTTAGCGAATCCTTTTTGAACTGGGATAAACCCAATATTTTAGATTATTTTGTTGAGTGGAATGCATTCAGAGGCATTGCAATGGCAATGCATGAAGGAATAGCTAGGAATCCTGATTTTGAAAATTTTCTTAAAAATATATTTAAAGAGAAGTATTTGCATTTCAAGTATATTATTGAGTTTATAAGAAATGTTTTATCTCATAATATTGACAATGAAATTAGGCTTATAAACGAAGATTTTAGTGGAACCGCAGATAAAGTAAAAAAAAATATAGATAGATCGGGGGTTGCCACCTTAGATTTTCAATACAATAGAGACTTCCCTGAAAAAATCAACTTTCCAGAAAATTATGGCTTCAAAATTGAAGTATTTTTTTGTGATCTAAAAGAGGGAGATAAGTTTATTGAAATAATCTCCGAATGGCAATTATTTATGCTTATGGAGCTTTGCAATAATGTAGTTTTCTATAATAGGAAAATATAAAATACCTAACAAGGCGCTACACCTGACGCCGAAAAGCGGCGCAGGTGAGCTTGGTCGTTGGGCTGTAGTAGCAATCTGAGAAAGTATCATCAATACCCGCAAAGGAGCGACATAATGTCTGAGAAACCAAGATTTGGGTTCATTGTCGAGTACGTAAAGAATATCGAAGCATCAAAACGATTTTACGTCGAAGTTC
>JACRKE010000036.1 GCA_016215335.1 Candidatus Vogelbacteria bacterium
AACTTTTGGACAAAGCCGTTTCCTTTTCGTTCAATGCGCCGTGGGATTCTGCCGCGTCCCGCCTTGCGGGACGCGCTACCGCCGAGCGGCGAAGCCGCGAGGCAATCTCTCTCCCAAAACGCGAAAGTTCTATCTGGTGGACCGTGCGAGATTCGAACTCGCTACCCCTACATTGCAAATGTAGTGCTCTACCAATTGAGCTAACGGCCCTTGATGTGGGATTTCAAATTCTACTTGTATTTTTCGGCCATGGCAAGTGTAAGAATGTGATCCAGAAAATCAGAGTAGCCCATACCTACCGCCTTAAGTGCCTTAGGTAGCAATGATTCAGTTGTTAAACCAGGAAGCGTATTTACTTCAAGCGCGTATATGGCTCGAGGAGTTACTATGAAGTCTGAACGTGAATAATGTCGAAGGCCCATCACCTTGTGAATTTCTGAAGCCAGCTTCTCGATCTGTCTTTTGACTTCAGGCCTAAAATTCCCTGGACAAAGCTCCTGTGTTGTACCGTCATATTTACACTCATAATCAAAAAAATTCTTGTGCTTTGGCGGCACTATCTCAATCGGCAGAAGCGGGTAATGTTTTTTGCCCCTGAAATTGTCTATTACTCCACAAGTTGCTTCCCTTCCCTTTATATACTGCTCTACCATTACTGTGTCGCTATGCTTGAAAGCCTCGTCGATACCTTTCCTTAAATCAGACATGTTTTTCGCAATACTCATACCTACTGACGAGCCGGCACTTACCGGTTTAATCACCCATGGCGGGGACACTTTTTTGAAAATCTCTTTTTCTATGAATTTAAGGTCTTTGGATTTCTCTATTGCTACTGCATAGGGAGTCCTAATGCCGTTGTTTTTGAAATAATCCTTCGTTACCAACTTATTCATAGCTGACGCAGACGCGTACGCCATTGAACCCGTGAAGGGAACTCGGAGCTCTTCAAGTATTCTTTGGACCTTTCCGTCCTCGCCAAACTGGCCATGCATGGCGTTAAAGACTACATCAAAATGTTTCGCAATGTAGTTCGGCTCTATCTCAATTCCCTGTCTGTGCCATTTACCGGCCTTTGAAATTATAATGTCGTGCCCTTCGTATTTTTCCGGAAGGTTATCAAGCACCGCTTTTCCTGTCTTTAGGGATACATCGTATTCACTGCTCGGCCCACCTCGTACTATTGCGACTTTAATTTTGTGCATGAGAATTAGTAAATAGTAAATCGTATATAGTAAATAGCAGAACGCATAGGTTCCATACTCCACATTATACACTGACTTAGATTTTGGTTGTAGTACAATAATGTTCAGTGTTAAATTCTATAACTTTTAACTAATGATTAAAGTTACAGGAAAAGATATTCCAGCTAGACTTCTTGAAATTCCTGAGCCGCCGAAGCAGCTTTACATAAAGGGTGAGCTACCGGAGTTTAGTGAGAATAAATATTTGACAGTCGTCGGATCCAGGCATTTTTCGAATTATGGAAAATTTGTGTGTGAAAAACTAATATCGGGGCTCCGAGGGTATCCAATTGTAATTGTTTCTGGCATGGCCATAGGGATGGATACAATAGCTCACAGATCTGCTCTGAGCAACAACTTGAAAACTGTTGCCGTGCCGGGATCGGGCCTTGATAAATCTGTCTTATACCCTAGGACCAACGTAAGATTAGCAGAGGAGATTGTTTCCTCAGGTGGGGCCCTTCTAAGTGAGTTTGAGCCCAAGGAAACCGCTAAAATATATTCATTTCCTAGGCGTAATAGAATAGAGGTGGGACTTGCTGATGCAATTTTGGTAATTGAAGCAGGTCAGAAGTCTGGTACGCTAATTACAGCAAGACTCTCTGTCGATTACAATCGCACGCTCCTCGTAGTCCCGGGTCCGATCTTTTCTCCTCACCACGAAGGTTCAAATCAGTTCCTGAGACTAGGAGCAACACCCGTACTTTCAAGCGAAGACATATTGGATGAGCTTGGATTTGATATATCCAAAAAAAATTTTAAGCTCGAGCTTTCTGATAGTGAACAGATAATTTTTAAACTTATAAGTGAGCCACGGCCACGAGATGCGATTATTAAATTAAGTGGCCTTCCGGTTCAGGAATGCAACATACTTTTAATGCAAATGGAGATAAAGGGTCTCATCAAGGAAATGATGGGAGAGATTAGAATTGCATAATAGATTTAGGATTTAGGATTTAAGATTTATGATTTAGGATTTAGGAATAAATCAAACTTGGATACTTCTTACTTCTTAAATCCTACATCTTAAATCTTAAATCAGTGTAGCAACATTTGCCAAAGGGTATCGATTGACGTAATAATGTATATCTTATGCGACTACTAATTGTAGAGTCTCCGTCAAAAGCGAAGACAATCGAAAAATATTTAGGAAAAGATTTTAAGGTAAAGGCAAGCGTCGGACACGTGCGCGATTTGCCGAAGAGTAACAAGTCTGCAATCAACATTGAAGGCGGATTTATTCCTCGTTATGAAATTTCTCCAGGTAAAGAACATGTAGTGGCAGAATTGAAATCACTTGCACGCAAGGCAGATGAGATTTTGCTCGCAACTGACCCTGATCGCGAAGGAGAAGCTATTGCGTGGCATGTGGCTGAGGCTTGCGGACTCAAGAATCCTGAGCGTGTACTTTTCCACGAAATTACCGAGAAGGCAGTTAAAGAGGCCGTTGCTCACCCAAGAGAAATTGATCAGGATCTCCGTAAGGCACAGGAAGCTAGACGCGTACTCGACAGGCTTGTGGGTTATGACCTCTCTGGACTTATTTGGAAGAAGGTCAGGTACGGCCTCTCTGCTGGACGAGTGCAATCCCCTGCTCTCCGCATACTCTGTGAGCGAGAGCGAGAAATACGGGCTTTTAAACCTGAGGATTTCTGGGTGCTACAATCACTTTTTAAAACCGAAAAAGGAGAAGAGATATTGTTTACATGTGTTCTGGAACCCAAAACGGAAAAAGAAGCAAAGGAGATTCTAGAAAAAGGTGAGAAAGGATCCTGGTATGTTCGGTCTGTAGAAGAAAGTGAGGTTGCCCGAAAAGCTCGCGCGCCATTCACAACCTCTACCCTACAACAAGCAGCAAGTTCCAGACTCGGTATGTCGCCTTCGAGAGCCATGCGAGTAGCCCAAAAACTGTACGAGAACGGACACATCACGTATATGCGTACTGATAGTACGAATATGAGCGAGCAGTTTATCGGTGAATGTGTGGGTGTCATCACAAAAATGTATGGAGAGAAATACATAGAGTCTAGAACATTTAAAACAAAGTCTAAGAACGCACAAGAAGCACACGAAGCTATACGACCAACACATGCGAGCTCTACGACCGCAGGCACAACTGACGAAGAGAAGAAATTGTATAGGCTAATTTGGTCTCGGGCTGTAGCAAGTCAGATGAAGGATGCAAAGGCACTTAAAACAAAAGTAAGAGCTCAGATTAAGAACGAAACAGTTCCCGACTTTACGGTTGTGGGTTCTCGAATTATGTTTGATGGCTGGCTCGCAGCCGATCCACACGCAAGAGGTGATGATCTTGAATTACCAAATGTTGAGAAGGATGATAATCTTTCGCTCATGAAAATGCTTTCGGAAGCAAAACAGACTGAGCCACCTCATCGCTACTCGGAGGCCGGGCTTGTAAAAGAGCTCGAAAAGAGAGGAATTGGAAGGCCGAGTACCTACGCGTCTATTATCCAGACTATTATTACAAGGCAGTATGTAGACAAGGTGGATAAGTCATTGAAGCCTACTGAAACAGGAGAGGTCGTGTCAGAATTTCTCGAGAAGAACTTTGGAGACATCATAAGTGATACGTTTACTGCTGGGATGGAAGATCAACTTGATGATATTGCGAATGGTAAACGTGATTACGTAAAGACACTTAAAGATTTCTACACGCCTTTTCGCAAGTTGGTTGCAGAAAAAGGAAAAATGGAAAAGGCGACAGATTTGGGTGACGCAGCTGAGTCAATACTCTGTCCAAAGTGTGACAAGAGGATGATTATAAAACTTGGACGAACCGGAAAATTTTTGAGCTGTTCCGACTTCCCTACCTGTACTGGTGCACGCATGATGGATGGAAAGGAGCTTGCAGAGGCCAAAGAAACGGGAGAGCATTGTCCTGAATGCAAGACAGGAATGCTTGTGGAAAAAGAAGGAAGATTTGGCAAGTTTGTAGCTTGTAAAAATTATCCAAAGTGTAAGTATATTAAAAAAGATGCGCAGATTGAGGGCGCATCAGCACAAAACACCGGCGTCGCATGTCCACACTGTAAAACTGGATTTATGGCGGAGCGTAAAGGCAGGTATGGAATATTCTACAGTTGCAACAACTATCCTAAGTGTAAATACATAATAAAAACAAAACCCACCGGAAATATTTGTAAATATTTCCGGGACGGAAAAGAGTGTGGAGAGCTAATGATGGAAGGCACTAAGACTATTCCTGAGAGGTGTAGCGACAAGGCGTGCCCGATGCACAATCCGCATAGAATGCCATAGTTTTTTTAGTAGGGTTGAACCCTACTTGAATTGAAAGAGGTGCCGCATGAAAATTTATCTTTTCTTAGGTGTCTATTTTGTGCTTTAATAACATTATATGTCTACGACATTAAATCAAATAGTGGCTAGCTTGAGAGTAAAAACACCTGAGGCTACAGCACTCGTTGAAAAAGCCTATCGCTTTTCAGAAGAAACCCACAAGGATCAAAAGAGGCTTTCAGGCGAATCACTTATTGAGCACTCCGCCATTACTGCCCTACGCCTAGCAGAGTTCGGCATGGATGCAGAAACAGTGTCTGCAGGACTGCTCCATGACACCATCGATGATGGAGGCGTGGAGCCTAAAAAGATTATCTACCTCTTCGGCGAACAGATCTACTTCATGGTAGACGGTGTTTCTAATCTAAGTAAATTAAAATATCGAGGCGAAGAAGAAGCGGAACAGGCAGAAAATCTTCGCAAACTTTTTGTTTCGATGGCGAAGGACGTTCGGGTGCTTATTATCAAGTTAGTATGCCGTCTTAATAACGTTGAAACTCTTGAACACCTTGAGCCTATAAAGCGAAGAAGAATAGCAGTTGAAACCCTTGAAATTTATGCCCGGCTTGCTGACAGACTTGGCATGTGGGCACTCAAGGAGGCTCTTGAGGACGGAGCGTTTCAGTATGCTCACCCGGAGGACTTCAAAAAAACAAAGGAAACCATAAAGGTTAGCAAGAAAGACGGAGAGGAAAAACTTGAAAAACTTTATCGTGCAATTGCAACCGCACTTGGCGAGAACGGTATTCGTGCCAAGGTGGATTACAGAATCAAAAGCATATACAGCACTTACAAAAAACTAAAAGAAAAGGATTGGGATCTAGAGAAAATTCACGATACTGTTGCTCTACGAGTGATTGTGGATAATCTGGAAGACTGTTATCGGGCTCTTGGAATTATCCACAGTCATTGGACTCCATTTCCAACTGTGCATCTTAAGGACTATATCTCGACACCGAAACCAAACGGCTACCAAAGTCTACACACGGTAATATTCACAGGAGACGGTGGACGCGCAGAAGTGCAGATACGAACACAGAAAATGCACGATGATGCAGAGTTTGGTATTGTCTCGCATGTTGCATATAACGAGGCCGGGAAACCACATGAAGGGGCTAAAATGGTAGGCAGGAAGCTTCAATGGATGAAGCAGTTACTAGAATGGCAGAAGACCACCAAATCTGAAACGTCAGGAGAATTTATGAAGAGTTTGAAAACTGACTTTTTCCAGGATCAGATTTTTGTCTTTACTCCAAAAGGTGACGTCATTGATCTCCCTAAGGGAGCTACACCAATAGATTTCGCCTATGCAATTCACTCTGACGTTGGTGATCACACGACTGGGGCAAAGATGGATGGTAAAATGGTTGCTCTAGATACTGAGCTCAGGAGCGGAAATGTCGTGGAAATAATGGTGAAGAAGAGCGCGCAACCGTCGGAACGCTGGCTTGAATTTACACAAACCACACTCGCCAAAAAACATATTCGGCAGGAAGTTACAAGACGCTCGAAAAATTCTAAATAGAAAAATTTGATACCGAATACAGATCGTCCTCTTCCTTGTCAGATTTCGTAGAGTCGTCAATGGGATTGCCTCGCTCATCTGTGGTGTGTGTGGAAAGTTCTGCTTGTTCTGTGGGGGATGGCAATTCAGCTTCCTCAGGCGGCGCACTAATCTCCTGTGGTGCTACGGGCGCACTGATTTCACTCGCCTCCTTTTTGGTTCCTAGTTCGTACTCGACCATGTTGGTCGGTAGCTCCTCGAAAACTGGGCCACTCCTCAGTTCATTTTGTGCAGCTTTTGACACTAGTTCCAAGAAGTTTTCAAGATCATTGACAGAGAAATAGTCTATAACGAGTTTCCCTCCATTTTGTTTTCTTTCTATAGACACTCGAGTACCGAGTCTCTCTGTAAGTTTCTCCTCAATTTCTGTAATCTCTGGTGGATTTTCAACCTTACGTGCACGTTCAAATGCAATCTTACGTGCTATTCTTTCTGACTCGCGTACGGTCATCTTTTTAAGCATTATCTCGCGAAAAAGCGTTTGCTGTTCCTGTGGCCTGTCAATAAGCATGAGTAGAGGACGAGTGTGACCTTCTGATATTTTGCCACCCTGAAGTGCCTCCTGCATGTCTTGTGGTAGCATTAGAAGCCTAATGGTGTTTGAAACATATTCTCGGCTTTTGCCTACTTTCTTTCCTATTTCACCATGTGTAAGACCGAAATGCTCTACCAATTGCTGGAACGCCTTTGCGCGATCGAGTGGATTTAGATCTTCCCTCTGAAGATTCTCAATTATTGCGAGTTCGAGTTTTTCCTTGTCTGAATCACCAGAGGAGCGTATGACAACAGGGACAGTTGCTACCCCTGCCATCTTAGATGCTCTTAGCCGTCTCTCACCCGCAATGAGTTCATAGATTACACCTATTCCTCCATCATCCTTTGTGAACTCCTGTCTCGTTACAACAAGTGGCATAAGGACTCCATACTGACGAATAGAATCAGATAGATCTTTTAGTCTAGCCTCATCAAACTCTTTTCTTGGCTGAAAAGGGTTAGGCTTAATCTTGTCTACTTCTACCCAAAAAATTGAATTACTATAATAGCGATTTTGTTCGTCCATGTTTATAAAATTTATGAAAATATTCGTACTTATTATACTTCATCTGGATTAAAAATGAAAAAGTTGGTATCGTGTATATCTAAGCCGGAGTGGCGTAATGGTAGTCGCACACGACTCAAAATCGTGTATCCGTAAGGGTGTGGGAGTTCGAGTCTCCCCTCCGGCACTCGATGAATAAGCTTCTAGTAATTCTCGGTCCCACATCAACTGGTAAATCAGATCTTTCTGTCGATTTGGCTCTTAAATTTGATGGTGAAATTATTTCTACAGATTCAAGGCAGGTGTATCGCCGAATGGATTTGGGCACTGGAAAAATCACAGAAGCAGAGATGAGGGGTGTCCCCCATTATCTCCTGGATGTCATTGAACCTACCGAACGATTTTCTGTAGCTGAATTCCAGGAGCTTGCCGAGCACGCTATAACCGATATCCAATTTCGACATAAGTTGCCAATTCTTTGTGGTGGTACGGGGCTTTATATCAAATCGATTACGGCTAGCCCTGAATATCCGAAAGTTGCACCAAATTATGAATTGCGTGAG
Organism: Candidatus Vogelbacteria bacterium; assembly: GCA_016215335.1. Lineage (GTDB taxonomy): Bacteria > Patescibacteriota > Minisyncoccia > Phycocordibacterales > JACRKE01 > JACRKE01. The sequence goes on from JACRKE010000036.1 coordinate 7,726, forward strand.
GATTTAGATACTTGGGAGACTGCAGACCTGGCGGAGGAGCTGAAACGTCTAGATCCGCGGCGACATGCAAATATTGATTTGAATAATAGGAGACGCTTAATTCGAGCAATTGAGATTGCAAAAGAACTTGGTGTCGTACCGGAGGAAAAGCAGTCGGCTCGATATGATACACTATTTATTGGCCTTGAATTACCGGCAGAAGTTTTGAGGGAACGAATTGCAACTCGCTTGCAGAAAAGAGTCGATTCTGGAATGCTTGATGAAGTTCAAAAACTTCGTGATGGTGGTGTATCCTGGGAAAAGATTCAGAGATTCGGACTTGAATACAAATACTGCGCGCTTTATTTACAAAAACAGTTGAGTCTTCATCAAATGAGAACAAGGCTAGAGAACGAAATTTGGCAATACGCCAAGCGCCAGATGACGTGGTTCAAAAAGTACGCACCGGATACTAAATGGTTCAGGCCTGAGCAAAGAGAGGAAATCGAGGAGACAGTATCTGGCTGGTACTCAAAAATATAGAAGCCTTGCTTCCTAGGAAGCAAGGCTTCTATATTTTTTTTCGAGGGCTGAGAGAATCGAACTCCCACCAGAGATTTTGGAGATCTCCGTTCTACCATTAAACTAAGCCCCCAGGATTATGAGTATACAATTTTGGATGCTGAAATGCACATGGACACTCGGTGTCTCAAAACAAGGCACGGACACCAAGTGTCCAGATTCAATCCTAAACCTTGCACTCTTTGTGAATCACGCTCTTCTTGCACCACTTACAGAATTTCTTGAGCTCTATCTTGCGCTCCACTTGCTTGCGATTCTTGGTGCTGTAGTAGTTGATTCTTTTACAGCCTTTGCATTTGAGCCCTATGAGGTGGTCTTGGGACATGTATTTATAGTAGTTGGTAGCTTGTAGCTGGTAGTTAGTATAGATGCAAACTTCCTATGTATACATACTATATGAACTCTTGATTAAATGCAAATTCTATATCACTAGAATATACGGCCCATATACTGTATACTTACGCCTATATACTAACCATTATGCAAACTCCGACAAATTGGAAAGACTACGAATTACTTGATTCCGGCGACAGAATGAAACTTGAACGTTGGGGGCAATATATTGTTGCTCGGACGGAACCACAGGCATTATGGCCTAAATTCCATGACGCTAAATTTTGGGAGCGCGCTCACGCAATTTATACTAGGAATGACCGAGGAAAAGGTTCTTGGATAATGAAGCAGAATCTTCCCGAAAGGTGGCAGATTGAATACATGGCATTTAAATTTTGGGTACGCCCAACGGATTTCAAGCATACAGGCATATTCCCTGAGCAGGCTGTGAATTGGAATTGGATTAGAGATGTGACGAATCAAGCAGACATGGATAAGAAGCTCCCCAACCAACTAAAGGTCTTAAACCTATTCGGGTACACGGGCGGCTCAACTATTTTCTGTCTGGACTCCGGATATGAAGTTACGCACGTCGATGCATCCAAGGGTATCGTTGACTGGGCTCGAGAGAATGCTGAATTATCAGGTCTCGGTGAGCGCCCTATCAGATGGATAGTAGACGACGTATCAAAATTTGTTGCCAGAGAAGAAAGACGAGGAGCAAAATATGAAGGTATAATTATGGATCCACCTTCGTACGGTAGAGGCAAGAAAAATGAGCTCTGGAAAATAGAGACCATGCTTATGCCACTTGTGCAAAAGTGCGCCACAATTATGTCTGAAGACGCCCTATTTTTTATTCTAAATTCATATACAACCGGTATTCAGGAGTATACTGCTTTAAATATGCTCAAATCTGCGCTTGGTTCGCGAGATGGAAGATTCGAATCTGACACGCTAGGATTAAAACCCAATGACAATGGATACACGCTACCTGCGGGCTGTGTTGCACGCTGGTTCAGATAAATAGTCCTCGTATTTCAATGGATAGAATGGCCCCCTCCGAAGGGGCCGATGTGGGTTCAACTCCCGCCGAGGACATTAGTCATTCGCCCAATACGAAAACTCTTCGCCAAAAGTGGCAATTTTTGCGGATTCTTTTTTTGATTTGGAAATAGTAAGTTTGTCGCCGACATTCAAACAGCCTAGCTCGTCAATATCAGCCGCTACAACCGCCTCTCCTCTCGTAATTTCGAATTCAATCAGATCAGTATCCTTTAGAACGACGTGGTCTACTGATTCAGTGCTGTTGTTGAATGCGAGTCCAATGCCGACACTAAACGTTCCGTCAGTAATACTTCGATAGTATGCCCCGCTTCCAAACGGCGTAGCTACGACAATGCCATCTCCTATTATTTCTCTACCCTTGGCATACAGTTTTTCATTGATTCTTACGACGTATCTAATCGCATGCACTCGTTTCTTGTTTGCGATTATTACGTCATTCAATGCAAAATGTTTTTTATGTGAAAGCTCAAACTCAAGCTTGGGAATTTTCGCAATTTTGTACTTTCCCGTAATAAACTTCCGGAGCACCTCGCCGATTGGCTCAGCTGCACACAGTTTTCCCACTTTACTGTTGCGAAGCGGTAACTTGAGTACTCCAGGATAAGTGTACTCGGCATGAAGCAATGTTCCGTCGCCGCCATAGCAGACTACTGCATCGGGGTTAGATTCGACAATTTGAAAGCCATGTGCTAGAAGCTCCAGTTTAATTTTGTCCACTTCCTTGCCGTATATTAATATTTTCATGCAGGTCTATATTAACAATATGAGAGAAAAATGCTACAAAAAATCACTATTATGAGTAGTGATTTTTTGTAACAAGTCTTAGTTCCTTTGCACGACAACTACTGACCGGTAGTAAATGTTTTCTTGGTTGTCCAAATTGTGTTGCCGAATGTATCTACTGATTCACGAACATAGTAGTATGTGGTGTTAGGAGCCAGGTTTGCGAGTGCAATTGATGTTGAATTATCCAGGGTAGTATCTGCGCCACTTGGTGCTGATGCGTAAAGGAAGGGATAGCTCGTTCCGTACATTACTCGACCCACAGCAGGTCCACGTGTAGACCAGGCAATACCCACATTTGTGCCATTTACAGATACCGTCTCAGGAAACATTGTAGGATCCATCCCTGTTCCGTTATAGGTAAAACCTCCACCACCTACCATTAGTGAATTAAGAGTTCCAAGTGTTACCGGTCCAACACGTCCCACTGCCATAATCCCATTTCGCTCCTGGAAATTCATTACGGCTGTCTTGGTCAGTAAACCAAAGTAACCAGAAACTATGCCTTGCGGATAGATCGAGACGTCCTTTGCGAGAAATGTCTGAAGAGCTGAGACGTCTGCGCCTCGCATACCTAACTCAAGTTCACGATTAAATGTCGCCGCATCTGCTAGCAGTGGCGCCAAAGCTACTACTAAAGCCATCGCTCCCACAAAATAGATCCTTCTGAACACTTGTTTGTTTATCATTAGATTTAATTATTGTTCTAATTTGCCTATACAATAAGGGGTCGACTCCCCTAGTTGCGCTGTCACCATTAGCTGGTACATGCTTTATGACGTTCCTATAAAAGATTTGTTACATTAAATAATCAGCACGAGTGGACATGATTTGGTGTTAATTTCACTGGACCTAAGACATCTATCGAAATATTGAGAAATGCCAAACATTCCTGTAGAATGAGTAAATTGCGCAGGTGGCGGAGCGGTCAATCGCAACAGACTGTAAATCTGTCGCCCAATGGGCTACGAAGGTTCGAATCCTTCCCTGCGCACCAGTAGTAACTTGTTCGGAATTAAGAATGTGGAGCGATTTTGCGGAAGCCAAAATCGCGCTTTGATTTTCGCCAAAACCCTTTCCGCCTACGGCGGAAGCCGTGAAATCCCATAATTCCCCCCAGCGTATGGAAACCG
>JACRKE010000007.1 GCA_016215335.1 Candidatus Vogelbacteria bacterium
TGTGTGATATATGTGACAATCTTTTGTAGGTTGGTTAGAATTTGTGGATACATGTGTGAAAGAAAGGCACCCTCATCGGGTGCCTTTCTAGTATGCGTCAATTTTTGTTAAAAGTACATTTCGTAATTCACAGCTTCTAGAAGCACAAACTGACCAAGGTGAGGAAGCACAAACGAAGGAGGATGACATCGTATGAGCGCTAGCGAAAGGCAGTTCGCAAACCTTCGGCGGTCTCCGAAGATTTTCATCACTCTCGAGGCCAAACGAAAACTCGAGCTTTACATTGAATACGCTGAAGGGGAGATTTCTGGTCTTGGCAAAGCCGAGCGGATCCCCGGGACAGGCGATTTGCTCATCACATCGATTGAGCTCTTCGCCCAAGAATCGGATTTGTCGGAAACAGACATCGATCCAAAGGCTATCACGTCGATGCTCGAGGCAATCGTCGAGCAAGGTGGAAGTCCCGAGATGTACAAAGTGTGGTGGCACTCCCATGTGAACGGAAGCGCGTATTTCTCGTCTAGAGACGATGAAACTGCTCTTTTCATGGGTGAATGCGGATGGATGATCAGCCTTGTCGGCAACAAGAGACATGAACTACGAGCTAGGCTCGATGTTTTTGAACCAATGCGTCTCGTTGTTGACGGGGTTGAGGTGGTGGAATGGTATGACGACAGACAACTCCAGATCGAACTCAAGGCTGAAGTCGCCGAGAAGGTTCGTATCAAGGTGCGTCCACCGCCTCCACCACAAGTGTATACAGAGACTAATTCTGTCACAAGAGACGAATTAGTGCGGACTCATAGCGTTGGGCGATTCGATGATCTCGACAAAGAGTTCCAGCAACTCGACATGTCAGACGTCGATATAACCACAGCTGAAGCCTTGAAACTCGCTATAGTCAGTACCGGAGCGCGTGCCGGCCTTGAAGAAGACCGGCGAGACGTCGGTCACGGTAGCAAAAGGGCAAAATCAGAAAGTTTGCTGGTGCGCTGGTCATCCGCTAAGGAGACAGACGGAAAGGATAAGAAGAAATGAGTGGAGCTACCGATGTCAAGGAGATGAACTTTCTGCGACAACTTACCTTCCTTAATCCCTACGAGCAGCTCAATTTTCCACTAACGATGATTGGGCTCGGCGGGATTGGCTCGGTCGCCATCCTGATGCTCACCAAAATGGGCTTTGGGGTGGGAGGCAACAAGGTCACCATCTACGACATTGATACGATCACGCACCACAACTTTCCTAATCAGCTTCATCCGTTCAATCAACTCGACAAGACAAAGACGGAGAGCAGTGCGAGAGTAGTGAAAGCGTTTTCGGGGATTGATGTCACCCAACGAAACGAGCCGGTGACCGCAGAATCTCAACTGGAAGGCATTGTCGTGAGTGGTGTTGACAGCATGGCCTCCCGCAAGGCAATATGGCAAGCAGTCAAGTACAAGAGGAGGGTTACCCTCTATGTTGACGCCCGCATGGGTGGGGAGGTTTTCAAGGTCTATACTGTGCGGCCTACCATCCCAAGCGACGTGGCCCGCTATGAAAAGACCCTGCACAGCGACGAAGAAGGTCTGGAGCTTGGCTGTACGGAACAGTCAATCATCTACAACCTCTTCATGGTATCGGCAATTATTGGTAAACAGCTCCAGCTCTTTGCCAATCACCGGCCGTTCGAATTTGAGCGGATCGGTGACATCGAGAACTTCCTCCTCATGTAGTACAAACGGCATCACCTCAAGCCCGAGATAACCTCGGAAATGACTGAAAGGAGCAATCGTGAGCACCAGCTCTTCCTCTTCGGGCCAGTTGGGCCCCATGATCAAAGTCAGGCTCGTTCGGCTTGGCAAGCCGATCCAGAGTCTGCCCCTGACTGATGGCGCGACTGTCGACGACATGATTCTCGCCTCCGAACAGAATCTGACGCCCGACATGCTTCGACTGAACAAGGAGCCCGTCCAAGGTACATGGAAACTGAAGGACGGCGACACATACTACGTCGAGCACAATATCACCGGCGGTCGCTAGGGTCCCTATTCGGATGTGACTACGCAGGTCACCAGCCGCTTCTCGAAAGGGGGGCGGCTTTTTGCTGATCATTTCTTAATTCAAAGTTACCTAAAAAAACTTTGCGCCGGGTCATTGTTTGCTTCTACGAAGACCATGGTGATGGGTTTTTTTGGTCTTGCTCATGATAAATCTCCTTTCACTATTTCGTTGTACAAAGGCCACCTGTGTCGAGTATGCCAATATCTACCAAAAATGCATGCAGTAATTTTTTTTTAGACTCGACGCTAGGACTAAAAGTTGCATTAATCCGCCCTATTTGCTATATTTTACGAACGCTGTTTCGGCGTTTTTTAATGACAACACTCAATCAACTAGTGAAGAAACCAAGAAAAGCTGTGAAGGGTCACAGCCGATCGGTAGCTTTGGCGCGAGGTTTTAATATAAAGAAAAACAAACCTACATTTTACAACGCCCCATTCAAAAGAGGAGTATGTACCGTGGTAAAGACAACAACTCCAAAGAAGCCAAACTCAGCGCTTCGAAAAATTGCCCGTGTGCGACTCACAAACGGTATGGAGGTGAGCGCGTATATTCCAGGTGAGGGCCACAATCTTCAGGAACACTCGGTAGTTATGATTCGTGGAGGTCGCGTGAAAGACCTTGTCGGTATGAGATACCACATTGTTCGCGGGAGATACGACGCGGCAGGACTTGAGAAGCGACGTCGAGGCCGATCGAAGTACGGAGCTAAGAGACCGAAGGAATCTAAAAAATAGCAAAAAAAGTGAGTAGTGAGTAGGTGGTAGTGAGTAGAAAATTCAAATTCAACATCTACAACCTACAACCTACAACCTACAACCTAACTCAACATGCGAAGAAAAGTAAAAAATCGAAACGTAGTAAAACCAGACTTTAAGTATAACTCTGTAATTTTAGAGCAGTTTGTTAACTATATTATGGATAGCGGTAAGAAAAATACTGCACGAAAAGTAGTCTACGGCGCCCTCGAAGAGATTAAAACTGAATTAAAGCACGACAATCCACTCGAAGTTTTTGAGGCCGCGATCAGAAATGCGGGTCCAGTGGCAGAAGTTCGCTCGCGCCGAATCGGAGGTGCTACATACCAGGTTCCTCGCGAGGTAAGACCTGCACGAAAGACTTCGCTCGCAATGCGCTGGATTATTGGTGCCGCAAAAGCAAAAAAGGGAATGCCAATGGCAAAGCGCCTGAAAGAAGAACTAATCGCGGCAAGCAAAAACGAGGGTGAAGCAATCAAGAAGCGCGAGAACACAATGAAGATGGCAGAGGCCAACCGCGCCTTCGCGCACTTTGCTTGGTAAACTGATTTCAAAATAATTCAAACGAAAAAGTTGGGCAAAAGCCCAACTTTTTCGTTTGCCTGAAAAGGAGTGGGGAATTATGCTAGTCAGAAAAAGATAATTGTGATAGTTTTATGTCGGCACTGGAAATATTCGAAAAATAGTTCTCGCCAAGGAGGTGAGATAATGAATAATGATGAACATGAGGATAAACCGCTCTCGCACGACGACCTGAAGATACTCCTGGGACGAAAGCGCGAGTCGGTGGCGTATGTGATGGGACTCTTCGAATTTGAGGGTTTCAACGAATAAGAAAGAGTCTACCCAATGTGTAAAGTGTAGTAAAAAAACCCGCTGAGCTTGTCGATTCCACCGCGGTCGGCGGGTTCAGTGTTTCATTTGATTATTCGATCATTTTACTGTATTCTACTTTCTACTAAAGCACTCGTGCTTTTTTGTTTTAACTCAGAAGCTCGGCTTCTTAAAACAGGGCCCAGAAGCCGAGCTTCTTCTGAACTCAGTGTCTAAAAACTAGGAACTATTAACTAAAAACCATAATTTATGGAAACCACCCGTAATACACCCCTCGAGCGAGTACGCAATTTTGGTGTGATCGCTCACATTGATGCCGGCAAGACTACAGTCTCCGAACGGATTCTTTTTTATACTGGAGTTTCTCATAAGATTGGTGAAGTGCACGAAGGAGACACTGTTATGGATTGGATGGATCAGGAAAGAGAACGTGGGATTACAATTACCTCAGCCGCTACCACAGCTTTTTGGACTCCTTCATACATGTCAGTCGAAGACAGGAAGAACGACAAGAATAAATATCGTTTCAATATCATAGACACGCCGGGCCACATTGATTTCACGATTGAAGTCAAGCGAAGTTTGCGTGTGCTCGATGGTGCTGTTGTGGTATTCGACGGTGTTGCGGGTGTTGAGCCTCAATCAGAAACCAACTGGCGTTACGCTGACGAGGGCAATGTGCCACGAATGTGTTTCATCAACAAACTGGACAGGACTGGTGGTAACTTTGAGAAATCGTACGCGACAATTCTAGACCGTCTCACGAAGAATGCGGTCCGTATGCAGATTCCGATAGGTGAAGAGGATAAGCATGAGGGTGTAATCGACCTGCTCAAAATGAAAGCCTATCACTTCGAAGGAGATAAAGGCAAAGACATTGTTGAAATCGAAATTCCTGAAAATTTCAAAGCCGCCGCCGCTAAATACCATGGTGAGCTTGTAGAAAAGATCGTTGCGGAAGACGAGAAAGCAATGGGTGAATATTTGGACGGTAAAGAAATTGGAATCGATGAATTGAAAAAGATTTTGCGAAAAGCGGTAATCACGAACAAAATTGTGCCTGTATATTGCGGCTCCGCGCTCAAAAACAAGGCTGTCCAATTAATGCTTGATGGCGTAGTTGACTACTTACCATCTCCGCTAGATATTCCGGCTCCAACCGGCATTGACCCAAATACTGATGAGACAATTTCGAGACGTGTAGCGGATGATGAGAAGTTTTCTGCGCTCGCTTTCAAATTACAATCAGACCCGTACGTAGGACAGCTAACATTCTTCCGAGTTTATTCGGGAACAGTGGAAGCCGGCTCTTATGTTTATAACGCTACAACCGGCAAAAAAGAGCGCGTGGGTCGCGTCTTGCGTATGCACGCGAATGATCGCGAAGAGGTGAAGACTGTCTATGCAGGGGAGATCGCTGCCATGGTGGGACTAAAGGAAACGAGAACGGGCAATACGCTTTGTGATGAAAATTTCCCCATTATTCTTGAGTCAATCGTTATTCCGGAGTCGGTGGTGTCCATGCGAATCGAACCGAAGACCAAGGCTGATCAAGAGAGGATGGGCATGGCGCTCAAGAGACTATCGGACGAAGACCCGACATTTAGAATAAAAGGAGATGAAGAGACCATGGAGACTATTATTTCAGGCATGGGCGAACTTCATCTTGAAATTCTCGTGGAACGCATGAAGCGCGAATTCAATGTGGACGCGAACGTCGGCAAACCACAGGTAGCATATCGAGAAACAATTACGAAGTCCGCAGAAGCGGAAGGCAAGTACATTAAACAGTCTGGAGGTCGTGGTCAGTATGGACACTGTGTACTTACAGTTAAACCTATTGAACCTTTGATTGAAGGCAAGAAACTGGCAAAGAACGTAACGCGCGAAGATCATTTTGAATTCATAAACAACATTAAGGGAGGTGTAATTCCGAATGAATTTATTCCTGCGGTTGAGAAAGGTGTGAGAGAGGCCTTGAACAGAGGAATAATTTCCGGCTTTCCCATGGTGGATATTTCAGTTGATCTCACTTTCGGGTCTTCGCACGATGTAGACTCATCAGAAATGGCGTTCAAAATGGCAGGATCAATGGCCTTCCAAGATGCAGCCAAGCGAGCTAGTCCTGTGCTTCTCGAGCCAATCATGAAAGTTGAAGTTGTAACTCCCGAGAAATTCATGGGTGATGTAACCGGCAATTTGAGTTCAAAACGCGCGCAGATTGAAGGCATGGAAGATCGCGGACAGGCTAAGGTGGTTAGAGCTAAAGTTCCACTATCTGAAATGTTTGGCTACGTAACTTCTCTCAGATCAATGACCGAAGGACGTGCCAGTTTTACAATGGAACTTGCCGAGTACGCAATAGTGCCTAAAAATATTGAGACAACAATAGTCGAATCCAGGAAGTAATACACTTCCCGAAACACAAAGCTGGCCTCATACTAGAAGTATGAGGCCAGCTTTGTGTTTGAAAAAATTTGTATTACCTTCAATTATTTTAGTGGCAGTTTTTTCCATGTACAATTTTTCCGAAGCCGAGTCTGTAAACAGTGCAAGTAATCCGCTTGTAAATATTACACTTACTTCCTCTCACGGTGACCAAAAAATCGCCTCCGGATCAAAAAGAGTAACTATGGCGACTTATGAGGTGGTGAATGGTTTTAATAAGACTGTATCTCTGAACGCGTTGCCTATAAAATTCCAAGGCGATACTGCTGGTATTAAAGACTGCAGATTGAGAGACGCTAAAACTAGCCTGACTTCAACAATCAATCCTGCTGACATACTGCTTGCCGCAGAATATACTCTGGTCCCTCTCTCTCGAAATACATTGATTCCAGGCGATGTAAAGCTAGAACTTAGATTGATTTGTGACATAAGTATGAACGCTGTTGGCGAGAGATATACGTGGGGGGTAGGTGGTATTGGAGACGGATTGACTGATTTAAAGATTGCTTCTTTTGAAGGAGACGTCGTCCAAGTAAAAATTAATCTTGCCAGAAGTCCGAGCGGCGGCACTGGAAACAACGGTGTTTTGTTCGAAGTTATTAAGTCTGACATTAAGCTTGATTCGGCTGAGTTCGAAGATATCAGATTATCATCTGAAGACAAGGCCTTTGCGCCAAAAGAGATTTCTGAAGCCACTATTACTTTCAAGAACACAGGCGGTACAACTTGGATTCCTGAAAAATATGCACTTGTACCCACTAAAAGCACAAGCGCAAAGAACTGGGATGCAAACCATGTCGGACGATACGGTTTACCGCGTGTAGTTTTGCCAGGCCAGACAATATCTCTTAAGATCCCTCTTATAGCACCCCAGACAGCACAGATGTATAGAGTCGGATGGCATCTAGTCAGAGGGGAGAGTCCTAATGAGATAGTCCAAAATCCTAGCGTTTTAGTACTTCAAGTAGTAGATAAAGCACAGGACGAAGCTTTCAACGCAGATAATGTAAGTTTATTTAACACAGTTGGAGAAGCTTTTAAGTCTTTAGGTGATAATCTTTCGGGCATTATCGGAATCAATGCGGGTTCTGGTGGAGGAAGTTCGTCGGGAAGTCAGGGTAGCACTGACTCTAAAATCACAAGTCCGATGAATGATACTCTGGACGATAAAGGCAATAAAATAATTCAAAAAAGCATCTCAACTGACGGCGACACTACAACTATATATGAATATTGCGAAGAAGTACCCGATGCCACCGAGTATTGTGATGATAATTAGTTAAGCGGAGTATCATTATCCACACTTTTCCAACATATTTGTCCACTGGATACGTTATACTTTAGAGAATGAAAAGAGCTCTGGGATTGATTCTGCTCGTAGTTACCGTGACAACCATTAAGGTTGCAAGTGGGAGTTCGTTCGTCCAAAAAATTCTAAATTATGGTGAAGTGGCAGAAAATTCTGCAACCGTGGCTTATTCTTTGAAGAGTGGCATCCTTTCGAATAATAAAGCTGCTGTTTTGGAGAGTGCGGGTAAGCTCGCACTTCTCACAGAAGAGGCAAATGCTCAAACAACCGGCGGAACCGTCGTTAAAAGAGTGAGCAAACTTCGCGAAGATTATCAGCAAGTGCTTGACGAACTTAATGCTGTCAAAGCCGCTAAAAGCAGTGGTATAACAAAAGAGGAACTCAATGCGACAGTAGACTCCAAGATTACAGAGTCAAAAAATGTGTGGGAGAAAGGTCTTGCGGCAATCAAAGAATCTTTAAAATCACCCACTCCTCTCGTTGCCACGGGAGTTGCAACTCAAGCAGAGCTGGCAGCACTTTCCGCTTCTCTCAATTCTTCAATTACAAACCTATCTAAAAGTACCCAAACCACTCTTTCGGCTGCGATGCAAGCAGGCAATACTCCAACTCCAGCAACAACTTCAGGCACTCTTCTCATAGATGGTTCGAACGCTATGACGGGAAATCTTTCAGGTACTTCAGCCTCGTTTTCCGGTGCGGGCTCATTTGGAGGCGCACTTACTGTATCGGGAACGGCTACCACAACCTTTGCGAATGGAGGATTCACGGTTGGTGTCTCGCAATTCGTTATTCAAGGCGCCACGGGTAACGTGGGAATTGGGACGACGACGCCCACTTGGCTTCTGAACCCCTCATCCGCCACGGCCGCTCAACTGGCGCTATCGGCCGGGGCCGGTGTCGGCCAATGGGCATTCCGTAACGCGGGTGGCAATCTCTACTTCGCCACGACGACTGTCGCGGGGAATGCCACTACGTCTACCTCGGCCCTTAGTATCATCGGTAGCAACGGCAACGTCGGCATAAATACAACATCTCCGGGCTCAAAGCTCGCAGTAAGCGGTGGTGTGACCATTGGCTCCGGATACACAGGCGTAGCGGCTAGCGATGGCGACTTTGTCGTCGGTGGCAACACTTCTTTGGGAGACACGGCACAACTTGGAAGATTGACAGTAGCCGGTCAGTCGGCGGAGCAGACAAGCATAAGCACTATTGTGGCAAATACCGCCTACAATCTTTCTCTGGCAAATTTCAACGAGCAAGAAGGCAACTTCCGCACCCTTGCCTTTATGAGTAACAACGCTACCACCAGTGCTCTCATCGCCTCACAACTTATCTCTACAACGACGAACCTTTGGAGTGGTGACTTAGAGTTCTTTACCCAAAACGCCGGCCAGACTTCCGAAAGAATGCGAATCACTAACGGTGGTAATGTGGGTATTGGGACGACGACGCCTTACGCTCGTCTTTCCGTAGTAGGGGAAGCTGTGGCTGCCAATTTCAGTGCCACCTCGACGACCGCGACCTCGACCTTCAATGGAGGTATCGTTTTTGGCTCCAACTCCGTCCTTCAAGATCTGGCGGCAACTCCCGGTGGTGTTCTCTTTCCCATTACAGGAGGATATCTGGTAAATGATCCAAGCGACTTCTATTGGGATTTCATAAATTTGCGTTTAGGTATTGGTACCTCAACACCAACCTCTATTCTTCAAATCAATGGTGGCACACGTCCTCAATTCGTCCTCACTGATCCTAATGGTGGTATTGACCTTAAACACATGTACGCCTCCTCCTCAGCCGGTTCCCTCACCTTCGGAGAACTCAATGACGCCTTATCCACCTTCACTGAGAGAATGCGTATTGACGCAAGTGGCAACGTTGGCATAGGAACGATTACGCCCACACAACGTCTATCGGTTGCCGGAAATATAAATGTTGATCGCTTCTCGGCGTTCATGCAGGACGATCAAGATATAATTTACGCCACGACGACAGGAGTGGGTTCCGGTTTCTTTGCCGGCAGAGGTACAGCGTCTTGGATGAAAGCAACTTCTACTGTCATGAACAACGTGGCCATAGGTATAAATAATATGGTTACAGCACCTACGACAGGAGAAGCAATATTAAATATAGCAGTCGGTATCGATGCTCTCGCTTCTAACACGCAAGGCCATAGAAACACTGCTATCGGTAATGGCGTTCTATATAGCAATACAACAGGAGCATTTAACGTCGCTATCGGAGAAACAACTCTATACTACAACACAACAGGCAGTATTAACACGGGGGTCGGCAATAGCGCTTTGCAACGCAATACTACAGGCTTCAGTAATACCGGCATAGGACGATTCGCACTTTATTCAAACACCACTGGTCTCCGCAATACAGCGCTTGGAGATGGTGCGGGATACGGTGATGAAACAGCGGACATGCGTTCAGTTATTGATAACGATGCTACATTTATCGGTTTCAATGCCTCTCGCGATCCTGCCGTTGCTTCAACCACAGGAATGAACAATATCACAGCCATAGGCAAAAATGCGAGAGTGGGTTGTGGCAACTGTCTTGTGCTTGGGGGTACCGGAGCGGATGAAGTGAACGTTGGCATTGGCACCACCACTCCTTCATGGAAACTCCAGGTTACTTCAGCAAGCACACCCCAGCTTGTACTTTCAGATTCAGATTCCGGAACTAATCTAAAGCATTGGGCAGTATCATCACTAGGGGGCAATCTTTATTTTGCAACATCATCTGATCTCTTCGCGACCTCTACGAAGAACGCGTTAACAATAGACACAAATGGACTCATTGGTATAAGTACTTCTACGCCGTGGAGAACACTTTCAGTGAGCGGAACTGTTGCGCTCAGTGCCTTAACTTCTTCCGGAACAGGAAACGCAATATGTATTTCGTCCAGTAAAGAAATTTTGGACGCAGGTGGTGGAACTTGTACTCCATCGGCAAGCAGATTTAAGGAGAATATTGAGACACTTTCTATCACCGCACTTGATGTCGTAAAACAATTTCGCCCGGTGACATTTGATTTAAAGTCGGATGGAAGCAGGCATCTCGGTTTCATTGCAGAAGAGGTGAGAGCCATAGAACCCCGTTTAACATTTGATGGTAATGACGGCCTAATAAGAGGTGTAAGATATGAAGAAATGACGGCCCTACTCACCAAAGCCATACAGGAACAACAAGCGCAGATTGATAGCATCCGTTCTGGTATTGGTTCTTCGAATTTAAGCATTGATTCAAAGGGTGAACTGGTGGCGAAAACACTTATGGTTTCAAGTACAGTGGAATTTGGATCAGCTTCAAATCCAATCGGTGTGACACTTTACGACACTGTGACCAAAGAGGCCAAATGTTTGACAATTGCAAACAGTGCAACATTGGTCTCAGCAGGGAAGTGTGGAGTTACAAATGAGACACCTCCATCAACAACAATCGAAGAGACTACTGTATCCGATACGGTGGCACCGGTTTTGACATTAAATGGAAACAGTCCTGCCAATCTTACGGTAGGTGATACATATTCCGATATGGGTGTTACAGTATCGGACAATACAGACTCAAATCTCGGTTATGAGACATCTGGAGACACGGTGGATACCACGAAAGCGGGAACATATATAGTGATTTACACAGCAGAGGATAACTCTCACAACGTATCAACTACAACCAGAACTGTTATTGTTTCTGAACCAGAAACCAGCGCACCTCCGGCAGAGTAGAATTTTGATCTGCTTCATCAGACACTTCTCCACTTCTAATGATTTTTGATCGTGCTAAACTGAGCCTGATTTTGATATTAGTCATCATAACATCTTAGTATGAAAAAATTTGTTGCCGTGTTTGCTCGAACAGCTCTTTTATTAACTTTGCTTGGGGTTGGGTCATCCGTAGGTGCTACGATGGCATTAGACCTTACATTAAATGTGGCATATCCATCACCGCCACCTCGAACTCCCGGAGCTACATTCGGACCATACAGTGATGATGGACGCACTCTTGCAAGCGGCCGAACTACAACTTCTACCGAAGGACAAACTTCACTTCTGCAATACATATTGGCCTCTCACTACGAACTGGATGAGGGTGAATTTGTGACCGGTTACCACGGACAGACTACTGATAAGTATGTAAAAATGTTTCAGTGTCAGTATGTAAGAGATGAAAGAAATAATCCTTTATGTTCCGGTGACTGGGAGATGACAGGTTATGGATTTGTCGGCCAGAAAACGCGTACGGCGCTTATGAAGTATGCGAGAGAGAACCAATTGCTCAACAATTCAAACATTGGCCAAGTTATTAGTCCTACTGCCGGAGAACAGGTGGCCGGGGGAGTGACCTATGCTATTCGCTGGTCGTCGACTGCCCTAGGGGTAAATCCGATCGTAGATTTGTATAAGAACGGAAGAAAATCACTTAGTCTAAGCGAGTCAAATGGTAGTTGGTCTTTTGTAAATCAGCGTGGCCAGAATGGACAGTCTCTACTCATTGCATTTAGTGTATTTACTGAAGGTGCTTTCGCGGGTAATGATTATAAGATTAGAGTCACTAAGCGTGGCGACGAGGGTACGTTTATAGAAAGTGGCGCGTTTACGCTCGTTACTGAAACTCCACCAATAACTCCAAGCGTTAGATTGCGCACACCGGCAGCGTCCTTCACTTTAACTTACAATCAGGAGACGGTTTTTGAGTGGGATTCCAATTTCCCTACAAGCTTAGCCACCTACGAACTGCAATACCGTCCCAACTCGGTCAGTTGGGGATCGAATCCAAATGTACTTACGACGAGAACTGTTGCTACATCGGGAGCTTGGGAAGCAGGCTATAATCGTTCTGCCGGTGTATTCACGCCGCAAACTACAACAATTGCTACAGGCTCTTACGTTATACGCGCGTGTGCTAAAAACTCAAGCCAAACATACTGTAGTCAAGATCGATCGTTTACAGTTTCCGATGGTTCGCAGTCGCAACCTCCAGCCTATCCACAGCTTACGGTTACCATGACGCAAGCCAGGGGCTCTGATAATCCAGTAGATCAAGTTGCCTTATTACAGAGCATACTGATTTCAGCCTTGAATCTTCCAACCAACAAATTTTACGCCGAAGGTGTTGGTGTATATGGCAATGAAACGAAAAATGCAGTCGCTGCGTTCGCTGCTGCTCATAAAGCAGAGATTATTGGTGTGAGCGCCGGTTGTGCTGATTTGACAGATGCCGATCTTGCGCTCGGTAATGCGGCTATCTGTACTCGACTTGTGCTTAACAACCTTAACCAATCAGAGTACCGCGTTCGCTTTGCCGACGCCGGACCGTTGACAGCAACTATTCGCAGTGCCGGAGGCGTGAATCTTGCATGGACCAAACTTTCAGCAGTTTCCGGGTACGACTCATTCCGCAGCCCTGCTCCAATCACTGATGAGCAGATGACCAATAATGCCAATTTGCCTCTACCAAACTGCTCGAGTACGCAAAATGTGCTTTGTAGGTTGCCATCTGGAATACTTGCCTACGATCCAAACAATATAGCGAACTGGGTTGGTGTAGATGCCAACACTGGTAATGGTCAGACATACTATTATCGTGTACAAGGTTTCAAGCAAACTGGAGACTTTGCACACACACAGAATGTCGGGCCTGTTTCTATCGGACAGGGATCGCCTGTGTTGGTATCGCTATCTCTTGCCAATGGCTCAAATCCTTCGTCTGCATCCGACGGCACAAATATATATGGCAAAGGACAGGTCGTGCTTTCTTGGGATCGTGATTTAAGTTCAGCGTCACATAAAATTGTTAGAAAACTCATACAAAACGGTTCATTTTCTGCACAAGAGTTGACTGTATCCCAGATGTGTCTGAGTTGGAATAGCCTGGCATGTAAAATTCAAGTCAATGATTATACCCCTCGTACGACAAGAGACCCAAGTGTTCTTCCCGGGCGAACATATTCGTACGTCATTGTTAATAGTGACACTGGTAATGTGGCATCAAGCCCTGTCACCATTACAGTCCCAGCACTTGGAACCTCAGAAAATGATAGCGCTCGGCTTTCGGCAACCATAACACCAAGCTCTACGGCGTCGGGTTCTAGTGTCTCTGCCCTTAGCGATCAAAATTTAGAAACTCTTTGGTATGCAAATGACCAGGTAAGCGGTGCAAACAATACTGCCTCACTCACTATTGACCTCGGTTCTTTAAAAATCGTGAGGCGTGTTAGGTGGATCGGTGCGGAGGGTATGCCATATCCTGCTCATTCCCCATCCAAATATATGATTGAGTGTTCAAGTGACGGTGCTGTGTGGAGATACAGCTTAGGTTCGGGTATAGACTTTAATACGAATGTTATATCAGGTGTGGGTACCCCGGTGACTATTGGAGATATTGGTGGAGGTATCTGCACTTCGCGCTACCTTAGGTTTACAGCCAAGCAAGTGAATGATGGAACAGGCTGGTCTCTCGGATTTAAAGAGTTCTGGGTGGAAGGAGATTCGGGAGAAAGTTCGATTGCATCCACCCCCACAATCACCGCCACGACTCCCGCGCCAACTGCCAGCATTTCCAATGCCGGTGGGACTAACACGACAGTTTCTTTCTCTCTCGCCAATCTGGCTCAAGGTCAGTATGTGCGCTGGTGGACTGCTCCCGGCCAACCGACTGCGGTACCAACGGCAAGTCCGACCGGCGCTGAATATCAAGCCACATTGAGTTCCGATCGCTTGGCAACCACGATTACTTTTGCTACCGGATTCATGACTCCTGGTGTTCATACCCTTTATGCCGAAATAATGAGCAATACGGCAAGCCCTCTGTCTCCTCGTGTGTTTGCGACTTGGATGTTTACCGTGGCCGCGCCAAATGCTGACTTGACCTGCACCCCCGATGGCAATCTTTGCTTTAATCGAACTACGCGCCTGCTTTCATGGAAAGACACCTCGGGCAAAACTGTCAAATACTGGCAGATTCGCCGTTCCCCAGAAGCCGCCGAGCCGGCTGGTTACATCAGCAACTGTACTCCTTCCGGCATCTGGGATAGCATTGTAGATAGCAACTGGACAACCTCCTGCAACGCCACTCCAAAAGGGAGCATCACATCGTACACGCTTCCGGCTTCAACCGATTCGTATTTCTATCGTGTGAACGCTGTGTATAACAATGGCGATTGGGTCGCCGATACCACTTCCGCAAGGTCCGGGTGGTTGACAGTACCGGCTTCCGGTTCGAGTTATAATAGTCGGTCCAGCCAACTCGCAAGCCTTTTGGACGCGATAAATAGACTTCTACTGGAGCTTAAAAACGTAAGGGAGTAGTAGTGATAACAGGAATAATTCAGCCGGATTATGGATTATGTCAGATCCCGCGGCCTGTATCTTCAGACCGCGGGATTGTTGTCTCTCTAAATTCGTGTTAATCTTCACCTGTAATATTACTAAATTTATACCATGCGTAGAAAAATAGCGGTTTTTGTTTTGGTTATTCTCATGGGTGCTTTTTTTGCACCTGAAGCTAAGGCCGCAACGATAGCGGAGATGCAAGCGCAGATCAGGGTGCTTGTGGAACTCATCGCAAAACTTCAAGCAGAGCTTTCAAGTCTGCAAAATGAGGACACAACAACTCACTACCTGCCGGATGCGCCATACGGTCTTACCGCCACCGCAATATCACAATCAGCTGTTAAACTTTCTTGGTATAACTCAAATGGTCAATATGCGTTCAAAGTTCAAGAATATCTGCCGCGTTGGGGAGATATCAGGGATGTTTATATAACCAAAGACAAGGATTACATCGTCCAAAACTTGGCACCGAACACAAGATACACGTATCAAGTAGTGGCATGCGCGGACGAGACGTGTTCGAGGTATTCATCACCTTCAAGCAAGGCATCGGCTACGACGCTATCAAATATAGGGTATCAACTTCATTCGGTGAATAACTTTACCGCTTCACTTCGAGGAGACAATCAAGAAGTGAAGTTGAATTGGAACATGGTTCCAGGAGCAAGCTGTTATACCGTGTATCGTTCTACAGAGCGTATTGTTCTTCCAAACAGTGGCGCTACAATGAAAATCAGAGAGTGCACAACAGAAACCGTGGTACTCGACGAAGCGTATCGTAACGGTTTGGTGTTTGGCCAGATGTACTACTATCAGGTGATGGCCATAAGTCCATTCGGCGATAATTTCAATTCTTATAGCATTATAATACCGGTCTTGCCTCAAGATTCTACGACTAACGATCCCGAGCTCTACAATTTCACTCCAAACTACGGATCTCCTAGTGATTCGGTGACTGTAACTGGACGGAATCTAAGCATGGGGGACACAGTTTTCCTTCGTTCTTCAAATAATTTAACTTCATATCACAATGTGGCAAGGACCACACTCCAGGGCACGCCTGACTCGTTCTATTTCCTGGTTCCAACCGAGATGACTCCCACATGTGCAAGTTGCAGATTTGTCATGGCTCCACAATCCGGACCGATATCATCAGCAACATATTATGTAAGCATTGAAAGAACGAACGTAAACAAGAGCAATAGTTTGCCATTTACGGTGAGTGCAAGTGTGCCACCTGTGAACATTTATAGTTTGAACTATACGATCTCGATAGCTGACCCATATGAAGTCAACTTCACGGCCGTAGTGCAAAATGTTAGTGACTGTCGCGGGAACAACATTAATTACGGGGACGGAATGGGTGAAGGAGTTGCAGAGTCTGTAAATTGCAACAACGCCAGAACAGCCAAGAGAACTATTACATACAAACATCGGTACGATCGTACTGGTACATACAATGCTACGTTCGATATCGCCGGAATATCCAAAACTGTTACTGTAATCGTCGACGGCTACCGTATTTTATACTAATTATTTGTTTGGTTGTGTTGACCAAACGATACGCAAATATCGAAAAGTCTTGACTATTCTATATTATCGTATATAATAGCCACATGTATATTCATCGCTCACAAGAGGCGAAAATACACGCCGACCTTCAAAAGAAGATGGTATTTATCGTTGGTCCGCGTCAAGTCGGTAAAACCTGGCTTGCGAAAAAAATTGCCGAAAAATATCGGCACAGTTTGTACTTAAACTATGACTCGACAGAAGATAAGGCGATAATAAAAAATCAATCATGGCTTCCCGATACCGAATTGCTAATCCTTGACGAGCTGCATAAAATGAAAGGCTGGAAGAATTACCTCAAGGGTTTGTACGATACGAAAAAAGACGGTTTAAAGATTTTGGTAACCGGTAGCGCGCGTATGGAAAATTTTCGAAAATCCGGGGATTCATTGGCAGGGAGGTTTTTCGTGCACCATCTGTTACCCTTTTCGCTTTCAGAACTTCAGGGAATGACTGTCTCGCACGATATCAACAGACTTATCGAGCGCAGCGGTTTCCCTGAGCCTTTTTTGGCAGAGACAACCGACGAGGCAGCTCGGTGGAGAAAATTCTATATCGATTCATTGATACGCGAGGATGTTCTTAATTTTGAAACAGTAGCGGATATTCGCGCGCTTTATGATGTCTTTGAGATAGTGCGTCGCTCGGTCGGCGCGCCGCTGTCGTTTTCCAATATCGCGCGCGATGTCGGCATCTCGCCGGTAACGGTTAAAAAGTATATCTCGGTGCTCGAGTCACTCTATATTGTTTTTACTGTCAGAACATATACGACAAAAATCAAACGGTCTATTCTGAAAGAGGTGAAAGTGTATTTTTATGACACTGGAATTGTGGTGGGCGATGCTGGAACTGTATTCGAAAATTTTGTTGCTCTCGGGCTCCTCAAACATACCGAACTTATCAATGATGTGAAAGGCGCCGATATGCGCCTTATGTATCTCCGAACCAAAGAAGGCAAAGAGGCGGACTTTGTATTGATTGATAACGCGCGCGGACCCGAAAAAATAATCGAGGTAAAATACCGCGATACCGCCGTGAGTAAAAATCTTCTCTATTTCAAAAAAAAATACGGCATTCCCGCCTTGCAGATAGTAAAAAGTATGAACAAAGTCGGTCTTGTCGTACAGGATGTATCCATTGTCAGAGCCGAAGAATTTTTAACTGACATAGACAAGCAAGAATATTATACCGCGGGCTAATATTCCCGTTTTCTCTTCGCTTATCCTCTTGCGGCTCAAGGGGGGGGTGTTAAGATGTTAGCGTTGACAAATAATTGCCCGCTAAGGGCTGCAAATTTAAAATGAAAAAATATCACATTTCATCGGTGTTCGCGATTATGGTTGGGGCTATTTTTATGGGAGTCGGAACGACACAAGCCTATGCTTACCCATCGAGTGTTACTTCTCGTATTACATCCGGCTACAGGGATTGCGCTGATTTCGCTGGTATGGTTAGAACCAGACCGGGTTGCCTTTCGGCTGTGAATTACGAAACTAATTTTCCGTCGGTTTTGCGGCCATCACTAAAATCTCTCAGCCGTCTGAGTTTTTGAATCGTCACATCACACACAACACACGAAAGAAACGAGAATCGGTTTACACTAACACAAATGAAA
>JACRKE010000037.1 GCA_016215335.1 Candidatus Vogelbacteria bacterium
CTACTTGGAGTGACGACATCCCACTCGAGAGACATGGGCTTCACTGAACCCATCGGCCCGCCACGGTTCTTGGCTAGCCAAGAGAAACTGAACTTCACCCCGTCTTCGGTCTCGGCAACTGAAGCAATTCGTCCCCGATAGATATAGCATTCGTTGCTATTCTGAATCTCAACTTCTCCACCCTCGAAACGCTTCAGCGACTTCACTGTCAGTTCCACAATGTCCACAGTGTGCTCCTTTCTTGCCACGAGGTGCCTGTTGTGCACCTAATTTCCGCTTTTCACTATATGCCATAATTGTCCTAACTGTCAAGCACGCTCGGAAAGTAAAATTCGCTATACTTAATAAATGTTTTGGAAACAATCGAAAAGAATTTATCTGGACTACGCGGCCGCAGCACCAATTAGGCCCGAAGTACTTACTACAATGGAAGATTGTAGTCGCAGATTTTTTGCAAACCCATCGTCAATACACCTCGAAGGCGACACTGCAAAGAAAGCGTTCGCTTCGGCCCGGGCCAGAGTTGCGGCGCTTCTACAAGTAAAACCAAGTGAGATTGTCTTCTCGGGTTCGGGGACAGAGTCGTGTAACCTCGCAATTTTTGGACTCGCTCGTGCAAACAAAACTCGCGGCAAACACATAATAATTTCCGCCTTAGAACACAAGGCAGTCCTGGAGCCAGCACTCAAACTTCGCGACGAAGGTTTTGAGGTTGAAATCTTGCCCTTGAATTCGCGAGGAATTGCTTCGACAATTGAACTCGAAAAAATGTTACGGTCCGACACAATCCTAGTTTCCATAATGCACGCGAATAATGAAATCGGAACGATCCAACCCGTTCACGAAATCGGCAACATAATCCGCAAATTTAATGAAAGCAAGACTGCTGCCTACAGCCCTCTGCCTACTGCCTGTCTTTTCCACATTGATGCCTGCCAAAGTTTCAACTACCTCAATGTTTTTCCAAACAGCTTTAATTGCGACGCGCTTTCGCTCAACAGTTCAAAAGTCGGTGGACCAAAAGGGGTTGGACTGCTTTTCTTGAAACACGGAACAAAAATTGAACCAATTATTTTCGGAGGGGGACAGGAGGGTGGGCTACGATCAGGAACGGAAAATCTCACTGCCATTCTCGGTTTTGCAAAGGCACTTGAGCTAGCAAAAACTGAACGGGAAAGTGAATCAGTGAGACTCACTGAGTTGCGTCAAAATTTCGCGCACGAAATTTTGACGCGTATTCAGGATTCTAAACTAAACGGCGACCCGGACAAACGCTTACCGAACAATGTAAATATTTCATTCGCCGGAATAGACGGAGAAGAATTAGTACTAAATCTAGATGACGCCGGCGTCGCATGTTCCACGGGGTCTGCATGTTCGCTGATCGCGGGAAGCGCTTCACATGTACTCAAGGCACTTGGCCAAAATGATACTGAATCTCACGAATCAGTGCGTTTTACTCTCGGCCACAACACAACAAAAAAAGAGCTGGATGTCACAGTCTCCGCGCTCGAAGAAATTATCAAAAGATTAAGGAGTTATAAAATAATATGAAAGTAGAATTATATGCCACTAGGGACGATGGTGTTGGTCGAGGCATTGGCATTTTTGGATTAAAAGACAGACTACTTTCTGAAATCAAAAACCGGATCACAAAAGAAAAAAGTATAAGGATTCTAGAAGTAGGTTGTGGCAGGGGAATACTCATGCTCGATCTTCTTAGACTTTTCCCAACTCTGAAACTAACCGGTGTTAATAAACGCGATGTTCACGGTATTAAAGATAAGAATGACCTAAGTCTTCGTGCCAAGGAACTTGGACTTGAATTATCAAATAAACAAATTCCAGAGATTTATTTTTCAGACGCGACAAAACTTCCTTTTGCGGACAACACATTTGATATCATAATAAGTCAGGTAACTTTTTTGCATATAGAAAATAAAGCGAAAGCACTCTCAGAAATTTATCGAGTCTTAAAACCATGCGGCATTGCACTACTTAGTCTAGGTGGTTACTCGATACGGAGAAAAATTGGATTTGCCATGCCACAGTTTTATAAAAAGCTACGCTGCAGACTAGATCATGATTTCAATCCTAGATTCTTGATTAAGTCCGGAGATGAGTTTTTACCTTTTTCAAATCTATTCAACATATTGAAACAGCAGTATGATGTAGAGCAGGTTTGTCATCCATTCGTCTCAAGGACCCAAAGAGGGATTACCCACAAATGGATTATGAACAAAGAAGCAGGAAAAAATTTGAAATTCCCGCTTAAATACTTACCAAAAGAAAGCAGTGAATTAACAAAAAAGTATGCAAAGAAAAATCCCGTTAATTGGGGTGTGATAGACGTTTACGATTTGAAACAAAGTTGAAATTACCCGTTTCAAGCTCTTTATTATTGTTGTATACTATTGTTGATATTAGTAGTGAGTATTTCTTACAATGCCTCCAACAAATACAAATTCAACCACAAATGCAACGGGAGAACCATCGGCTTCCCAAACTGCGGCTGCGATTCAAGCAATGACTGGAGTGTCTGTGCCCGCGGCAACACCAGTTCAGGTTACTCCTGCCACACAAACCCAGACGTCACCAGTAGCAGCAACCGAACCAGTCTCACCCGTCATTCAACCGGTGGTACCAGTAATAACAGCACCTGTCGTACAAACCGATACACCAACCACAGCAACAGTGGCGCCCTCAACCCTCGGCCAAACGATAGCGACGCAGAATTTGTCCGCGGAAGAGATGAGGAAGGCCGCAATGATGGCCATGGAGGGAGAAGAGGGGCGACGCAAACGAGAACTTGAAGAGAAGCGCGAGAAGGAAGCCGAGATGCGTTCCAAGCTTGAATTTCAAAAGATGCAGTTATTCACAAAACTGCAAGAAGTTACGAAGCAAAAAGAGTACTTGGAGCTCGAGTGGATTAAATACAATAATCAAAAAACACCCCTTGAGGCCCAAGTGCAACCCCTGCTTTCAGAAGAAAAAGTTACAGAGGATGAAGAGCGCAAAATGGAACAAGATGAAGCGGTAGCCGAGAGTACTCCCGGAACTCCGATCGCAAAAATTCAGGAACTCGAAGCAAAAAGGTGGGCAACTCAACAAAAGCGTCACGGTATCGAGGAACAAAAATGGGCTTTTCAAAAGCAGACTGAGTCATTTAGAACTTCAATGGATTCACTAAGTGAAGAGTACAGAAAAATACTTGCCGAAGAAGACAATGTAAAGAAACAAATCAACGACACCGATTTAGCAATCCGCAATCTGGGAACGGGTCATGTCTAAATAATAATGGCAGAAGAATCACAAACCAAACCCGAAGACAATCTTTTGGCTGAAAGGGCCCTGGCAAGTCACGCTATGGAAGGAGAACTCCACCGACGTACAGTTACGGAAGAAGAGATCGCGAAGGTCATGAATGTGAGAACGGATGGACCGACAAATATTCAAAACTTCACCATGGAACTTGCACGCCAACGTCAGCTTGCCGAAGCTGCCATGGAGGGACCAGAACATAAAAAGGCCCGCGAAGCAAAGGAGCTTGAAAAACGTGCTCGGGAAGAAGCAATCAAACGCGAACAAGAAGAGAAGGAGCGCGCTCTTCGCATGAAACGTGAGGAAGCCTCGGAATTGGAGAGGATTACAAGTGAGGCAAGAGAAAGGCAAAGAAAAGCGCTCGACGAAAAAAAAGCTACCGTAGATCAACTTTTGAAATCTCCCTCAATGTCGATTAGGCCCGTTCGCACCTATAAGGATGATATGAGTGAGGCCATGAAGGGAGGTAATTTTTCACTTGTTGGCATGGCCATAAAGGAAGATGAAAAACGACGTGAAAAAATCGAAGAAGTAACAGAAGAAAAAAAAGAGTCACATTTGTTTGCCATTTTAAGTACTATATTAATTTTGGGAGCTTTGGGTATTGGCGGCTATTTGGTTTATACAAAAATACTCAGAGCGCCGAATTCAGTCGACAAAGCAGCGACATCCGGCTATATTGCTCCGGTATTTTCTGAAAAAGTTAACACGCTTGTGCTCGACAACAAAACGGATACGCAACTTATGGCGGCAATCAAGAGTGACGTAAGAAATATTTCAGCACCCATAGGGACGATGCAAGCGGAACGCATTGTTAACTCTGAAGTAGACAACATAGATATAACTTTTCAACGTTTCGCTTCGTTTCTAAGGTTACGTGCTCCCGCGAGTTTGGTGAGAAATATCGATCCTGAATTTATGATAGGTATTCATTCATCCGCAGAAAGCACGGGATTCGTCTATTTAAAGCCAACAAATTACGAGACTGTGTTCGCGGGAATGCTCGAGTGGGAACCTTCAATCATGCGAGATCTTTATGGGATGTTGACCGGCAAGACACCAGACGACAGCTTGCTCAAACTAAAATTCACGGATGCAGTAATAAAGAATGTCGACGCACGAGTTGCAAAAAATGAAACTGGTCAAACTGTTTTCATGTATTCATTCTTTACTCAAAATACACTTATAATAAGCACGAATGAAGGCACCTTTACCGAAGTTATAACTCGTTTGACGACTCCAAGACCAAGAATCCAAAGGTAGCAAAGATACCGAGCATCATGTCTCTCTGTGGACAGTCACTTTTGGCTTTGATAGAATGCACACATTATTAACATTGTTAAATCTTAAACTTTCTTCTATTTAATGACATTGGATATCACAAAGTTTCAGAAGAAACTCGAGGAAGACAAAAAAAGGCTAGAAACAGAGCTAAGTGGTGTAAGTGTCAGAGTAAACCCAAAAGATCCAGAAAACTGGGAAGCCGCTTACGACACTCCGGACGAACTTACCGAAACACACTCGGCAGAAATAGACCCGATGGATGTCGCCGAAACAATTGGAAATTATGAAAAAGGGTTTGCCTTAAATCAACAGTTGGAAGAACAATTAAACCGTGTAAAGCACGCCCTCGACAAAATTAAGGATGGAACTTACGGCATGTGCGACAAATGTAACTCGATGATTCCCCTGGCTCGACTTGAAGCAAACCCGGCCGCAGTTACGTGCATGGCACATTCGAGATAGGGAAAAGTACATAGTATGTAGCGAACCCCTATATACGATATACTATTTACTATATACTAATTCAATGCTCTCCAAAGTCTACTCTGCACAGGTGCATGGCCTAGATGCCATGATCGTCACCGTGGAAGTAGACATTTCCAAAAGCCTCAAATCTTTTACGATAGTGGGCCTGGGGGACAAGGCGGTCGGAGAGGCTAAAGACAGAATATCTGCGGCTATTAAAAATTCAGACTTTCCGTCACCGCACAAGGGTAACAAGAAAACGGTAGTGGCACTGGCGCCGGCTGACGTTAAAAAGGAGGGGACGGTTTTTGACCTCGCGATAGCGCTCGGACATCTTCTTGCCTCCGGCGAAGTTATTTTCGACACCGATTCTAAAATTTTCGTCGGCGAGCTTGCGCTTGGTGGGGAAGTGAGACCCGTACGCGGAGCTCTTATGATAGCGCGTCTCGCAAAACAGTTGGGTTATAAAGAACTTTACTTGCCGGAAGCAAACGCACTCGAGGCGGCAATAATTGACGGGGTCAAAATTTTCCCATGCGTAAATTTGAAGCAAGTAGTCGGACATTTGACGGCAAAGAAGACAAACGTCCGAAAACCAGAAGCTAAACAAAGAGCCTTGCTTCCAAATACATCTGCCTGCCCGTCTGGCAGGCGAGAAAGCAAGACTTCTAAGTCAGTTTTCGGAATTTCGCCTTCTTTCATGAGCAGTGAAATCACCCCCGCACCTCTGACCAAAATTAAATACAGAGAGAACAAAGCGGCGCTCGACTTTTCAGACGTACGCGGCCAAGAGTCGGCAAAACGAGGGCTTGAAATCGCGGCGGCAGGAAGACACAACATCGCGATGTACGGACCGCCCGGGACCGGTAAAACCATGCTCGCCAAGGCTTTTCTCGGCATTTTACCTTCGCTTTATTTTGATGAAGTTTTGGAAGTTACGGGAATTCATTCTGTGGCGGGGCACTTGGAGGATGGCCTAATCACCGAACCGCCATTTCGTTCCCCGCACCACAGTTCTTCGCACGTAGCTCTCATCGGAGGTGGAGCAAACCCAAAGCCGGGAGAAATTACGCTCGCGCATCGGGGTGTACTATTTCTTGACGAGTTTCCGGAGTTTGACAGGAGAGTAATCGAGTCTCTGCGCCAACCCCTCGAAGACAGAGTGGTGCATGTGTCGCGGGCAAAAGGCTCTGCCAAATTTCCGGCCAATTTTATTCTTATCGCGGCCATGAATCCCTGTCCATGCGGCAACAAAGGGATGAGCAACAAAATGTGCAACTGCACAATCGGCGCTATCCAGAATTATGAAAAGAAAATGTCGGGCCCCATTATGGACAGAATAGACATTTGGCTTGAAGTGCCACACATTGATTACGAAAAACTTTCTGATGTAACCCTGAAGGGTGAAATATCTAGTAAGGTACGCGAAAGAGTGAAGGAAGCACGAGATATTGCGATCGCACGGTTCCAAAAAACCCGCCTGTCGAACGGTGAAGTTGGCCTGCCGAAGGGGCTGGCAAATTTGGAAAAAAGCGCAAACAGCGACATGGGGGTGAAAGAGCTTGAACAGTTTGCCAAATTATCAGCAGATGTCTGCAAGCTCCTGAATGAATCGGCGAGAAAACTTGATCTGTCCGCCAGGGGATATCACAGGGTAATTAAATTAGCCAGAACCATCGCCGATCTAGGAAAGAGAGAGGAGATTAGTGGGGGTGACGTATTGGAAGCCCTGCAATTTCGTCCAAGGTCACTTTCGAATATATGAGCGCGAGCAGAATCAGATGTTTGTTTTTGTAGAAGAGATTAAACATTTTCTAGAATGGGTTTCTAGCTCCACGAACCTCAAAATGAAGATGGGGGCCCGTTGATTTGCCAGTATTACCCAATAAACCGACAGTCTCTCCCTGCGCGACCCTGTCTCCGACTCCAACTGAACTCCTTAACAAATGAGAGTACAAAGTTTGGGTGCCGTTATCGTGGCTTACCACAACATAGTTGCCATAACCTCCATTCCATCCGCCTTGTCGACTTACAATGACCGTTCCCGCGGCAGCAGCCTTTATCGGGGCACCAGAACAACGGCACTCCGAAGCCAAGTCAACGCCATTGTATCCGTGCAATCCCTGTGTACGCCTGCCACCAGGCAAAGGATTCGCATAGTATCCGTTATAAGTAGGGCCGTTTATATCGTGCGCAGGATTATCTTTAACAGAGTCTTTTGAAACCCTATTTTTCGGAGGAGTCAAAACTACAATCTCTCCGTCAGGAACCAATATTTCATCTCCTGCGCTAAGTCCATCTTGGATCACTTCTGAATTGAACAGTAAAATTTCGTCCGGATCCGCTTTGTACTTCGCCGCAATGCCACTAACTGTTTCACCCTTTTTGACAATATGTCTGACTCCGGTAACGGGCAATATGGTAAGAACCTGTCCCTCGGTCAGTTTTGAATTACGGGAGAGATTGTTCGCCCAAAGCACTGTGTTTACCGAAACATTAAACGTCTTCGCTATCTCTCTCACACTGTCTCCGGCGCGTACCGTATACAAAGATATTTGGTCCGACCCCGCATAATCTCCTATGACATCAGCGATAGTTCCAAGGGGGCCGTCATCCGGAAGAAGAGAACCGCCGATAACACTTATATCTCCGCCGCCCATGGCGACAATTGTATTCGGGTTCTTTTCCGGATTAAGCAACGGCAAAGTTTGAGAATTGTTTCTCAAAATGGTTGACGGAGCGGCCTCCGCTTCATGAAAAAGTTTAAAAAATGCGCGAGCCGGAATAGTGACCGCGAAAACCAAGACAAGAACGCTAAAAACAAAAAAACGCCTGTTCTCTCGAACCGGTGAGCAGAGGGAGTATATTTTGGCCTTAAGGGAGCTCGTGACGCTCCGGCTGGCCTTGGAATCTATAGATAAAATAAGCCTAATTATTTGGGTATTTTCTGAATTCTTGAGTTTAAGCCTTCTGACTCTGAACCGGCCAAACCCCAAGAAATGCAACTGTACTTCCGTCCCTCTATCATAGCATGAATGGGCATGAATGAGAACTCTAAAACACATTATCCTGTGGATAGGGGATTTGGTCAAAATTTGACACTAAAGACATACACATGTTAATATAATAATCGGATTCGCGGCTGGGCAGTCGCGAAAATTTGTTGAAATGGAGGCGCCGAGTGAACAATAATCGAAGCAAGGACAACGAGCACGCGGAAGTATCGAGAGTCGAGTGCATGACTGACAATGAATTTTCAGCATGGGAAAGAGGGGCGAGCACGGAACCCGATCCATTGAGGACGATCCACGAAGCACGCTCGGGACTGCGAGATGTCGCCAGTCAGTCCAGTATC
Source organism: Candidatus Vogelbacteria bacterium (assembly GCA_016215335.1). Classification (GTDB taxonomy): domain Bacteria; phylum Patescibacteriota; class Minisyncoccia; order Phycocordibacterales; family JACRKE01; genus JACRKE01. Next base: position 8,426 of record JACRKE010000037.1, read on the forward strand.
AAGTCGGCTGGCAGGAGAATGTTCTCCTGGAGGCTGTCAGGCAACCTCCAGTTGATTCTAGCCGTAGCTTCAATGCTCTGCACTGTCGCCATCTTGCTCTGCTTGATGAGGATCAGGGCAGAGCGTGAGATTGTGTTTGCTGTCAACGCGACACTGCGGGCCGAGCTCTCTGATACAAGAGAACAACTGGCAAAGATGGAAATGAGTGTCGGACTGTTCAAGCAGTTGAACGGACTAGAGTTCTTCAGAGCCAAGGAAGGTGCAAGGCTGTCGGCGAGAGCTGCAATCTTGCACAGCAATCTCGATACTCTTTTCACGACGCTGTCAGATAAACAGCGTCACAACAACAGCACCGCGAGAAGCACTCCCATTCCAATAGTCAAGTAACCCGCCGCGATGGACGGCCGAAAGGCCCTCCGTCGCAGGCGGGCTTTTCGTTTGCGATTAACCATTCACAAGACTGTCCTCGATTTAGGTATCTGCTCACAACTCCGAATAAGCGTCTTTGCGAGGTACTCCGAAGCAATCTAGGTTTATCGGAGCAATACACTGGATTGCTTCGGAGTACCTCGCAAAGACAGAGCGAGATATACAGTGTATGTTAGCCAGCACTCGTTTTTGTGAGCAGATACCGATTTAGGAATTGCCAGCAACAATAATCGTGCTACGATTATTGCATGAAAGCACAAACTTTTTGGGAACGTTTCAGAGATCTGAATCCTTGGCACGGGATGCTCATCTCTCTCATTATCATGGTGCTTTATGGAATATGGGCGCTTGGCGATGTGCGCGGGTCTCTCACGGTACTTTTAATGGTTGTACCAGTTGGCTTAGCCCTTGACTACATCTTGCATTATTTGCAAAACACAACGCTAAAAGGCAAATTTCCGGAGTCAGGCCTCATAACTTCGCTTATAGTAACAGTGCTAATGCCTCTTCAAGTGGCACCTCCGATCGCAATCGGCTCTATCATACTTGCCATACTTTCAAAGCATTTCGTTCGCTACGGAGGAGAGCACGTCTTCAATCCGGCTTCGTTCGGGGTGGTGGTCGTATCTCTTTTCACTCCATTTCCTCTGGCGTGGTGGCCGGACGGGTACATATGGCTTGCAATATTACTTGGAGTTGTGAACCTGTGGCGCACCCGTAAATATTTCCAAGCTATCACTTTTCTTGCAGTTTACCTTGTATTTCTATTCACCATAGTAAACGATTCGAAAATCGCCCTACTATCTCTGCCGTTCTTCTTCGCCTGTTTTATGTTGCCGGAGCCGGTAACTTCCGAGGGAGGAATCAAGGGGCAGATATTTTTCGGTCTTTCAGCCTCCGTGGGAGCGATAATCGCAACATACATTCCGGCGATTTCGATGGCATCACTGCCGGCAGGATTGATGCTTGCAAACCTTACTCGTTATTTATGGAAAGACAACTCGCCAAAGTATTCTTTAACTCCCGGATTTGTTCCGCAAAAATAGTACGCGCAAACTAAAACAGGCCCAGTTGGGCCTGTTTTAGTTCGCGGAATTAACGTTACTTAACTGTAACCGATCCGGCCGCTCCCGGGTTTAAATGATTGTGGAAACCGTAAGTACCGGCGACCTTAAATGTATAGCTCCAACTTGCACCGGGCTGCAGCATACCGGAATCCATATCCGGATGTTCGGAGTGAACCGGGTGCGGGTTTGAAGAAACACGAATTGCGGCATCAGAATTGTTCTTAAACGTTAATGAATCACCGACCTTCAAGGCAAGTGACGTTACATCAAATGCGCCTGAAGAATAACTCGCGTTTATATTTTTAGCCACTTCTGCTATTACTTGAGTGTTGACTTTGACGGTTGCCGGTGCGGCATCTTCAGCCGTGGCACTTGATGTTTCGGACGGCGCACTTGACTCACCCGAAGCTGAACCACCTCCGAGAGCGGCGTCCGAATCCTTGGTTTCTGTTGTTGGAGAAATCGGCGCCGGCTCGGGGTTTTGAGTACTATCCCCTTGATTCTTATACCAAAAACCGAGGGCTGCCAATATTACTATGACGACGACTACGATACCTGCTGTTTTCATACTTATTATAATTTATTGTTAATGGTTCATTTTCCAATATGACAAAGATACCATAATAAAAGAGTGAATCAAGGATTCGGAACATCCCATTTCAAGGCGACTCTATCGTTTCAGACGAGCGAAAATGTTTTCGTCCACTTCGCGTCTGTCTTGACCGTAAATCAGACGAGACAACTCCTTTAATTTTTCGCGTACCTCAATGTTACCCCTCGGTGCAAATATGACTTTCGTCAAAAATGGGCGAGTGGGCACACCCCCGATAAGCATCTTTGTATGTCCAAAAAGATTATCTGAAGTCGTGAGATCGTGCGTGTTGAAAACCGGCTCAAACTGTTTACCTAGAGTTTCAGTATCCGGCACACCGACCCTGAAAGCGATCATGGAACCGACGTTTCCAAATATGGCATCTCTAATTTTGTCCCCCAATTGATTAATGAACTGATTGGCGACTGTAAGACACAGACGATATTTTCTGGCTTCTGAAAGAATGGTTCCAATGGTATCCGTTGTGAAATTCTGGAACTCATCCATGTACAGATAGAAATCTCGACGATCCTTCTCTTCCTGATCCACTCTCCCAAACGCAGCCATCATAAGTTTGCCTACAATTATCATACCTAGCAAATTTGCGTTCATCTCGCCAATTACACCTTTTGGAAGGTTGACGAAGAGAATTTTGCCTTCATCCATAATCTTCCTGAAATCAAAAGCAGACTTCTGCTGACCGATAATAGGTCTCATATAGTCGTTGTTTACGAATTGTGTGAATTTGGAAGTTATATAAGTTGTCATGTTGGGAAGAGACCCTTCACCCGTACGCTTGGAAGCATTCTGCCAAAAACCGACAACAAGGGGATCCTTACAAAGTTCGAGTTTGCGATTACGATATTCATCGTCCGTAAACAGACGCTGGACATCGAGAAGGCTTGCGTGAGATTTCTCATACTGTGCGCACTCTGTGAGCAACAAAAGTGCGTTTCTGAAATAAAGTTCAAACATTGGACCGCCCGTGGTCTTCAAATCATAAAGCTTGTCGAAAATTGTGAGCATTTCATTCACCACAAACGATCTTTGCTCCGGGTGGTTGAGATCATACTCAAGCATATTGAGGCCAACAGGACGAGACATGTCGGAAGGGTCAAATATAATAACGTCTTCTATCCTTTCTTTTGGAACATTCGCAATCATTAGATTAAAGAAGTCAGTATTCGGGTCTATGATGCAGACTCCTTTACCATTTCTAATATCCTGTGCGGCAAGGCTCGCGAGAAGTGCGGTCTTTCCGGATCCTGTCTGGCCAATGGAGTAAAGGTGGCGCCTGCGATCTTCGTCTGTCAGTTTTACCAGTTTTGTGTCGCCCCTGAAAACACTTTCACCTAAAATTATCCCCTCGTTCGGAAGATTCTCCGGAGGAGGGGCCTCCTTGTCCTTCAACCATTTAACGTATGGCACCGAACTAGAAGTGGTCGGCAAGTGGAACATACTAGCCATCTCTTCGGTATTTAGAAGCATGGATTCGTCTTTCTTAAACTCTCTGAATGCGTACGAAAATATAAGCCCCCTCACATCTTTCGGCTTAATACACTCTATTGTATTTCTTTGCGGAGAAGAAAACTGAGCAAAGGCGCTGCCGATAGAGAGAAGCAGGTCTTCGGCACGATCTTTCACGGTGGCAGCTGTTATAATTCTCAAATTAACTTCGAACAAAGGCTTCGCAATCTTCTGTTGTAGCGCCTTAATCGCATCTTCGTCGATTATGATTGGCTTTGTTTTGTCGTCATCTTTCTTGTCGTTATCGGTTGTCATGAGAAAAGATTTACCGATTTTTGCAATGTCTTTACCTCTTACGAATCTAGTGTCAATAGCCTCTGAAAGTTTCGTGCCCTTCTTTAGACTATTGATTGAACTTAGTATGGACTTTTTCGTAGAATCGGCACTTGGAATCGCAACCATTTGGAGAGAGGCGCCTTCACCTTCAGTCGCGAGCTTGCTAAATGAGCTCAAAATCGGCCCAAATGTATCGGCTTCAGCCTCTTTGTATGTACGAATTGGCAAGACGAAGCTATCTTTAAGGCGCATGTACGCCGCGGAAGCCTTGGCCCCAGGCGCAAAAATAGTGTAATCAGAAATCTCCTCAATCTGCGCATCTAGAAATACTCCCTGTATCTGTCTGGCCGCGAATTCTACGTATTGCTTTGGCACGGCAACGTAGAAAAGGATGTCTTGCGTTTTATTCAAAACTGAAACCTCGAAAACAAATGGTTGCTTAATGGCCGCAAGAGCTGCGAAAACTTGTTCCGATAGCATTATCTGCTTTGTGAGTTCATTTTTTTCTTTAGCGGCCTCATCGCCCTCATTTCTCGGCAACCTGAGAGAGAGCAGTCTCAAATCAAGCATCTCTTGGGCAACCTTCGAACCGCCTTTTTTTGCTTTGAATATCAGATACGCGACCAGGAGCAACAGTGCGACCGCGACCAAAATATATAAATAGAGCGAAATTTGAGACATTATTTTAGCACAATCTTAGTTAATCAGATTATGATTTTTGAGCTCATCATAGAGCTTGTCCACGAGGGCATCATGAAATGCGTCCAGTATAAATGGGTCTTCTTCCACAACCTGCTTGATTGTTTGGCTGATTCCTTTTTCAAAGATAGTGGCCATAAGAGCGTTAATCTTAGCCACAGCATCGTTGTCTAGAGTATCCAAATAAGTCGGTCTCTTGGCTTTAACCACGGGTGCGACTTTGGACGAAGCGGACGGGCTAGTTGTGGGCGGGGTGATACTCATTGCCTGGCCCATTACCTCTCCGATTTTTTCAGCCACAACATGACGTACCAGCTCTTTTTCCTCGACTATGCCATGTCCAGCTTCAAGCATTCTCCTTTTCTCCTCAATCTGCCTAGACAGCTCGGCTATCTCAGCCTCCACATTTCCGCGATTTATTTGATCAGTCATAATATCCATTTTAGCACGACAAAAGAAGAAAAAGTGTGGACAGCAAAAAAGATTTCCCCAAAATATGCATTGACTATGGTTGGAATAAGCAGGACAATTGGTACATATTCATATCTTTTATAAATGACGGACAGACCTACAAATAGTTCCACGGAGTTGGAAGATTGGTACAACCCGATGAAACATACTCTCGATCAGCTTCGAGAGAGAATGGCTTTTATAAGAAAGCGCCTAAAAGACGTGGGGGAAATGTCCAAATTGGAACTTACTAACAAAGACGAAATTGAGGCAGATTTAAAAAGAGAACTCGAAGTTTTAGAAAAAGCCGAAAAAATAAGGACGGTTTTTGCATCAGACCCAGGACAGGTGAGAGAGACCGTAAGCGACTCCGCAAAGCCCGCCTCACCAAAAAATGCGACAGGTCCATCGGAAAGTGCTAAAGCAAACCCACTCGTCGACGTACCTGAGTACAAGGAGGAAACAAGTGTATCCGGGATTTCACCTGAATCAGAGGACGGCGATGCCGAAGTACCGGAAGAAATACTAATTAAGCTCGACGAACTTGATTCGGCAGAAGAGGAGATCGAGACACTGGCGCTAAAAGCCGACAAAATTTCCAATAAAAGTAGCACGAGCGAACTACTGTCTACCGCTGGCCAACTCTCGGACAAAGTCACCGCCTATCGAACCCTCACGGCGGCACTAATTGAACTCGCGGACAAATCGCCAAATGTAAGTGAAAGACTCCTCCAGATTATAGAAGACTCGAGCGAGAGGTCTGCCTTGGTGGAAAAATTGTACACAAAAAGACACGGGAGACTCCTCCTGATACTAACGGAAATTGCCGAGCAGGAATCAAAAAAAGCACCGACAGAAGAGGCCGCGCCAGAAACTAAAACGCCGAGTGAGCTTTCGAACCAAGAAGCTCTTAGACGACCTGTTGCAGATGTTTTAAAAGGAGAAACGCCCGAGACCGAGAATCGAACGCAGTCACCTGAAGAAAAAGCGCCCACGGAGGAAGAAAAATTGGAGGTCTTGCTCAAAAGAGTAGGTTTTACCGAACTCGAGGAAAAATTTGACCCAATCCTTGTGGAAATATCCGGACTTAAGCCGGGAAGTGACGAGAGGAAGGCGAAGCTTATGGATTTTGTGATTGATTACTACGCCAGCCAAGGAAAAGTGCTAGGAGGAGCTCAAAACGAAGCGGAAAGAGAATTAATAAGCCAACAGTTCAAAATTATTGATGAAGCGTTACAGGAAGTTTGGAATGATAGTTTTGAAACGAAAGCAAAATCAGAAACAGCGGAGAGCGCGGGACCTGACGATCTAGCTCACCCAACAGAAGAGTTGTCTGCCCTAACACCTGAAGAAAGGTTAGAGATAGAGAGCGACGCCGAAGAAACAGAAAAGTTTCTCCTGCAACTTATGGAGGAGATGTCTACCGCAATCGAAAATAAGCTGACAAAGACTTGGCACGCGGCTGAATCATCGAAAAAACCAGAACCGGAGAAGGATGATTTATATTTAGAATATGAAAAAGCGCTAATAGAGGCAGAATCAGAACTTTCAGCCGCACTTTCAGGAGTGGAGCAAAATCCCAAGTTCAGGAAGTATAATGATCTGCTCACTCGAATAAAGTTTGCTCTAGAACAGACCCGGGCATTAAGACTAAGGATTGAGGCCTTGAGAGAGAGTAGGGGCAGTGAATCACACAAAAAACCAGAATCAAAAGAGGAGAGGCTCCAAAATTTAAAGACCAGATCTAGCTCGATTTTGGATCAGTATTTTTTGGCAAAAGTGCCTGAAGCAAAAACTCTGAAACATGACAAAGACTACTGGGAGGAAGTCCTGGCCACACTGATCTCACTTGTTTCAGCAATTGATGAAATTGACGAAGCAGGGAAAGAGGAAAACGAAGAGATTAGAGCTATCGCGAAATATTATATAGATATAGCCAATTTCCATAAAGCTGTTATGGAAGCGGAAAGAAGAAACCGTGAAGACAAAAATACCTACCAAGGTTTGTTGGACTAAGGTGAAATAAATTTAAGCGACTATGAAGCAGTTGTGGGATCATTGTTAGAGGCTAAAAAAATGGTGGATCTCGCGGATAATGAAATAGACCAAATTGAACGACTGCACAGAGGAGACCTTTCCCCAAAATACAGTGGGCCGGGCGGAGAAGAAGAACTCCGCGTTGAAATTTACAAAAGAAAGGAGACTCTGAGAAGCATCGTGGAGCGAATCGAGAATAGGCAATTGTGGCTCAAGGGTTTGGTTGACGAGGCAAAAGAAAAACTGCAAAAAACCCGAGAACAAAAAGAGAAGGCAACTGACGAAGCATTAAAGCAGATGGGCCGCAACAGCGAAGGCCGTTTAAAAAGGATTGCCGGACACGTTGGAAAAGAGTTCGCAGAAACAATCTCCGATATGGCGCTCGCCGCAAAGAAGGGCATGGAAAAGTTGGGCTGGAAAGGCCGGGCGGGTGTTTCGCTCGCGTTGGTGGGACTTGCAATGACAGGAAGTCTGCTTGGGGGAACAACTGGTGCCGGACTCGTGGCGGCATCTTCTATGGGGGGACTCGCAATGCGAATGAGTAGTGCTCTTGCAATGTCTGTTGTGGCGCATAGCGTAAGCGGCAGATTTACAGATGACAAAATTTGGAGGGGGGCAGCCGCTATCGGTGGCGGAGTGGTATCATTCTTTGTGCTACCCGAGATCGTTAAATACGGCATGCATGAATCAGGCTTAAGCGACTGGTTGGGAAGTCAATTTGATCATGTTAGACACTGGTGGAACGGAGATGCTAACTTACCAGATACTCCCATGGTCAGGCCGGCTGGAGTGGGTCCTTCAGTACATCCCGGAACATCGCCTCATTCAATAACACCAGTTCAGCCCACAGTAACACCCACGCATCCAGTGCCACCGGTTCAATCTGCGCCAGCAAGTGTAATCCCGACTGAAGGTGACTTTGATATTGAACCTGAAACAGAAATACCGCCCGCACGAGTAGGGCCTAGCGTAGACCCCACACCAGCGCTAACCGCTGAAAAAATCCCAGAAATGCCTCCTCTGCCACCAAAACCAATAATACAGATTGAACCACCGGCACCTCCGGAGCCGAAAGTAGCTACACCCATCGAAGCTTCTCCAACTACAACTTCTCCCGAACCAGTAGTTCCCGCAGAACCTGTTCCATTGGCAAAACCTCCGGTGCCCGCCGAGGCTTTGCCTCACACAGCACATCCGGCGCCAGACGTATCTCGTATAGGGCTCGACAGGCTACACTATCCTGAAACGGCGATCGTGGGCCCAGAGGATAGTTCGTGGAACTATATCCGTGAGACTCTTAAAGCGTCAGGCGTTGGATCTCCAAGAGAGGTTGAAAATATAACCGGCAATATCGTAAGAAGAATAGAATTTCTTGGCTCGAATCCCAGCGCCTTACACGACACACTTGAAAAAATAGGCAAGGAAGGCCTAAAAGAATTGAACCTGACTGAAAATTCTTCATACAAAGAAGTCCTACGCGCGCTTGGCTATCAAGGCAATAATCCGTCTCTTAGAAATATTTACGACGGAGCCAAGGCGCCAAACATAAAAGGCCTCCTTAAGGTTGTGGGCGGAGAGGAGCAACTCAAGCGCTGGGTAATCCACGCGCACGATCTGATCATGAGAGCGGGCCTTAAATAGTTAACTTTCACCAAAATGTTGCCATCACAAAAACAGATTAGAGAAACTATAATTAAAGAGTTAGACCTTGGACTTTTGTCGGCCGAAAAACAGACTGAAATAATAACCGGCCTTGCCGAGGAGATAATGAAGCGCGTAATGATAATGGCTATGGAAAGATTGCCGGCGGAGAGGCATGCTGATTTCAAATCACTTATAGGAGGAGACGAGCTTACGATTGTTAAATTTTTAGATGAAAATATCCCCGAGTTTCAGAAACTGATTGACCACGAAGTGAAGTCCGCCATAAAGGAATTTCAGGAATTGAGCGGTGCTCGGAAAAAGTAACTAATCAAGAAAACAGTCATCAAATGTGAATGCGTGGCAGTTTTGCACCGAGCATCCACATTTTTTGCTTGACTAAATATTCACAAAGCACGACAATTGTATGCATAGTTTAACTTGTCTAATAAATGCCCGACGCAACATCTACTTTACAGACTGATAATCACGAGGAAGTGCTGAAAGCTCTTGATTCGCGCCTAAAAGAAATAAAGGATCAAGCAGGACTGCATGACAATCTTGTTGCTGGAGCAAATGCTCTAAACATTAATGTTCCAGTAGCCAGTGTTCCCTTAAATTTACCGACAGTTGAATCTCCAAATATAAACTTAACTCCTAAGACGGCAGAAACCCTTGTCGAGGCCGAAAAGATAATCACAGAAATTGTACCCCCGTTACCCACGGTACCAATTTTAAATGTCTCCCCAGTTATAGAAAAAGCGCCCATAACGTTACAACCGGAGATTTCTTTATCTAAAGCAGTAACAGCGCCACCTAATGTAACCGTAGCTCCTATCGCTAATAAGGAAGAGGTCAGAACCGAAGTTAAAACAGAAATAGTACCCCAAAAAATAGAACAAATCGGACCGGTTATTTCTATGCCCTCGATGCGAAAGATTGATATCGCCAATCCCAATGTCGAAGAACACCAAACGGAAGTCCCCGTCGCTTCAGACTTTGTTGTTCACAAGATACCGGAAGGCAAGTCAATCGTAGTGGTGGAATTTGAAAGAGACATAGCGGCCATTGATGCAAAGTTAGATCAAATCGAAGAAGCGCAAAACAAAATGTCTGAAGAAGCGACAGCGCTCACAACAAACAAACATTCACTCGAGATTGCTAAAAGCCAAGCGATAACTCACGAAAGGACACAAAAAGAAAAACTGTCGAGAAACATTCGAGAACTGGCACAAAATATGGTGGACGCAGTAATGACAAAAGCTCCTCAGAAAGACAGACTAAAACTTCAAAAAGAGTACGACGGTCTTTTAGAAGAACTCCGGCTGGTTACTGAAGAGGGAATCACGGACGATTATATGCCAAAGAAAGGTGCGGATGTTGTCTCGCCTGAAACAAAAATTGATCTAAGTGACAAAACAAAGATCAAGGAAGCTCTACTGAAACAAAGAGAATCAATCGAGTCAGACAGAGATGAGTGGGTAGGGGACCCCATGAACGGGCTAGTCGCAGCCGCCTTAGTAAGTGATTCCTTGTCTATAAATTAGAAATGTCAAAAACAAAGAAGGTACTCAAGGACATTATTATAGAACAGCTCGGCATAGATGAACTTCCCAAAGAAGATCAGGATGAAATCGTGGCTGGCATAAGCGGTAACGTCCTAAAGTCCATTACTCTCGCAATCCTAGAAAGGGTACCTAAAGACGACAGGCCCAAATTCGACAAGGTTAAAGAGAAAGGCGACAGAGAAGAGATAAAAAAATTCCTACAAAAATACGTTTCTGATCTTGAGTCTCTAGTAGAAGAAGAGACCAAGAAATGCATCAATGAGTTCAGGGCAATCGTTGCGTCGCTTTAAAGACAAGCCACTGAATTACTAGCTCACAGCCCTGCCATAGCTGGACTTTTCAGAACAGATAGATCTGAAACAAGATCTATTCTTATTTTGTTGAGTGCGTTTAACACCCGCAAAGAGAAATCAGGTATTTGAGAACCTATTTTTTCCATTACCCCTCTCGGGTCTGGCTTTTCTGATTCAATCTCTTTTTTGACGAGTGCGGCCTGTTCGGGATCCATCGCTCCAACCATTTCTAGGAAAAGGCGCGCGTTCACCCTGTCGATGAGAGTTTTTTTGAACTGCCAATAGTGCATCGAGTCGTCTTTTTCGTTTACTCCTACTTCATCTAAGATGTCCACTACAAACTGCTCAATTATATTTATTTGTTCCATATTCTTTTAACGGCACCCCACATTCGCGGAGGCCATGTTACTACTGATGCCGGATTAATTAATAATTTTAGTGAAGCCACTACTCCGTAACCACTTTCCTTTGCTGCTTGAAACAATTTAGGAAGTTGCGTCATCTCTGCACCGCTCGAGACGAATGTACCCACAGTACGTTCAACCTTGGCAACCAAACCCTCGTCAAACATATCATTCACTTTGAGTCTTGCTAAATCTCTACTAACCGCAGTCTCCTCATGAATACTATCCAGCATATATGTTGCTGTTTGTAATTCAGCACTTGTGAGTTTCTTCTGGCCTTCAATTAGACTGCCAACCAATTCAGCTCGTTCTCGTTGTTCAATTTTATTCCTATCGCTCGTTGCGCCGGACATTTTGGTTCGCTCGCGGATTAGACTCACATTAGCTTCATGCGCGGCATGAATAAATCTAAGCCAGCCAGGGGAAATCGTTTGGTTGCCTATTTTTTCAAACTTAAAGCCTAAATTATCTGGGCTGCTCGCTATTTTTTTCACAGTTTCGAGTATTATGAGTCTTGGATCAGCCTCTCCATCTTCAAGCGCTCGCGGCTTTTTTGAAAATTCTTCCGCAGCTTCGATCATGCTATCAAGTCTTGAGACATCCGCACGGCTCGCGTTTTCTTCAATTAAACCTTTTATTCCACCGGCGACGAACATTGCCGCAGCTCCTCCGGCAACTGCACTAGGCCACCACGCCAGTGAGCCCGCAACGTCGGCAATTGTTTGTATTTTTGAGGCCACCATGCCCGCAATATCTGCTTGCGATCTACTCATCATCTCTGTGGCCTGATTCACCATTCTTGTCGCCCATTCGCCTATAATAGGCATCTGGCCTGCGGTTTGTCTTAGCGACTCCACAGAAGCAAGTTTGCTTTGAATAAAACTTGCAATATCTTGCAAGTGGGGAGCAGCTAACTCTGTAAGCTTTGCGGCTGTAGCATTTACTGCTGCGATAGCACCCGCTTCTCCAACCAAATATCCACCAACGGCAGCGCTTGTACCGGCCACTCCGACATTCTTTACGATCTTTCCAACTTTTGTGGTTAATACATACTCAACAATACTCATAACATCCTCACTGCTCGCGGCTTTGTTCATGAGTTTTACTGTCTCTGCGTCAAACAGTGGTAATCCATCCACCGAAATTTTCTCCAGTTTACCGACCAGATCAATCATGCCTTTCTCGCCATCATAAGTTCGCAGGATATCTTTTTTCAACCTGTCTATCTTCGCATTATGATCCACCGTTGTCGTAACCAAATCTCTGGGAGCTTGGGAAACCAGTTCAGTTTGTTCTCTCTGTGGCCTAAGAGATTCAACACCTTGGGGCGCTTCAGCTTTCATTCCTGTTTTTTGCTCTTGTCGAGCTCCTTCCGCCGGATGCTCTCTTTCTACAGCTTTGTTTGTCGCTTTTTCAAGCTCAATCCTTTGTCTGATCCTGTCCGCCACCGCCTTGAATCTGTCAGACTCTTTCGACACGTCCGGGGAAGAAACAGTTTCGGGAGTTTTTGTGTCTGATTTTTTTGGAGGCACAACTGAAGCCTCTGCGCTTTGCGCGGGCGCTTCCGATGCTTTTGTTCTCGCTTTTAATCTTTCGGGCCTCTGCTCGCGTAGTCGGCGTAATTTTGCAAACTCGTCTTCCTCTGCGCTGTCTGCTTTCACATTTGGCTGGTTGGATGCGGATAATATCTTTTTCACAGAGTCGTCTATGCCTGCCGGCATAGAGTCAGCAGGGGAGCGATCTTTTTCATCTTTTCTGCTTCGGCCACTTTGTTGTGTAAAATCTGGGATGTCTTGGCTCATGAGTATATATATGTGCTAAAGTATATCACGTGTGTTTAGGCAAAAATGAACAACTTATCAACAACTAATTCTAACTTGAATGAGGCTCAGCAATCAGCTGCTAATCATAAAGACGGGCCGCTTCTCATAATCGCGGGTGCTGGCGCAGGTAAAACCAAAACCATAGCCCATCGAATAGAGAATCTCGTGGCAGGAGGCATCCTTCCTCATAAAATTCTAGCCGTAACCTTCACAAACAAAGCAGCAAAAGAGATGCGGGAACGGATTGAGAGATTACTCTCAGAGTCCAGAGGCAGGAACCAAGAGGTAAGAGCTGATACGGGCCCCACCACAACCTACAACCTACAACCTACAACCTTTCCGTTCGTTGCCACCTTCCACGGTCTCGGCGTTCAGATTATAAAAGAAAACGCGGGAATCTTCGGAACCACCAAATATTTCACTATTTTAGACAAAAGCGAGACCCTCTCACTCATTAAAAAAGCCCTAAAAGACAAGGGCTTTGATCCAAAAATTGAGTCACCGGGGAGACTCCAAAACTTCATTTCAGGACAAAAGAACAAGCTTGTTTCGTATGTAGATTTCAAGAAACTCGAGCCCGAAAGCTATTTCTATGAAGTAGCTGAAAAAGTGTGGGGGAGGTATGAACAGTCTCTGAATGAGCAAAAGTCGTTCGACTTTGACGACTTGATTTTGAAGCCAGTTCGTCTCTTTCGAGAGCATCCGGACATTCTCGAGCGCTATCAAGATCGCTGGACCTATATTCACATTGACGAATACCAAGACACCAACAAAGCGCAATATGAACTATCACGGCTTCTTTCAGACAAACACAAAAACATTTGTGTCGTTGGAGACGCTGATCAAAGTGTGTACGGATGGAGGGGTGCAGACTTTAAAAATATTTTAGATTTCGAAGAAAACTTTCCGAATTCGACCGTAGTTTTACTTGAAGAAAATTATCGCTCTACCAAAATTATTCTCGACACCGCGAATGAGATAATAAAGAAGAACAAACTGCGTAAAGAGAAAAATCTGTTCACACGGAAAACCGGTGGAGAAAAAATCTCTGTTTATGAAGCATTCGACGAAGCGGATGAAGCAAGAAATATTGCAAAAAACATCGATACTATTTTGAAATCAGGAGTAAAGCTGGAGGAGATTGCCGTTTTGTATCGTGCCAACTTTCAATCACGTGCAATCGAAGAAGCGCTTCTTTTGCGCGGAGTTCAGTATCAAGTGCTTGGTACGAAATTTTATGACAGAAAGGAGATCAAAGATACGATTGCGTTCGTGCGTGCGTCGATGAACGAAAAAGATTACGCGTCATGGGAAAGGATTATAAATGTGCCAGCCCGCGGAATAGGGGATGTAACATTCAATAAAATTATTTCGGGGAGACTCGCGGAATTACCGCAAAAAATGCAAGAAAAAGTCAGAGATTTTGAAAGACAACTAGTACACTTTAGAGATTTTTTACTTGTAGATAAACTCTCCGAATCCATTAAAAAAATTATACGAGAAAGTGGTATGGAAAAGATGTACACCGAAGGGTCAGAGGAAGATGAAGAACGCCTCGAAAACCTCAAAGAACTAGTTACCATAGCCACAAAATACGATCTGTTTCCACCGGAAGAGGCTGTGGAACGGTTTCTCACCGATACCGGACTTATGTCGGATCAAGACAGTCTGAAGGAGCGAGGAGGGGGCGTAAAACTCATGACGATTCACGCGTCGAAGGGCCTAGAATTTCGACATGTTTTTGTTACAGGGCTTGAACAAGGTTTATTCCCGCACGAGCGTCTTGAAAGCTCGAGGTCAATGGAAGAAGAGAACGAGGAAGAGCGTAGACTTTTTTATGTTGCAGTTACGCGTGCAAAAGAAAAGTTGCACTTGTCGTACGCAATATGTCGAACAATTTTCGGAAACAGACGAACCAATTTACCATCAGAATATCTGGGAGATATTAGCGAGGACGTAATTGATTTAACAAGTGCAATGGGGAATAGCAGTGGTAGGCAGTACATGTATAGTGATCCAGAGGCAGGAGATGATGTTATACAGTGGGGATGTCTTGGGGGAGGAAAGTAGTTAGTAGTTGGTAGATAGCCACCGCATTTTGCGGGGCCCCGCCAGAGGCGATGGTAGCTAGCATGAAATACAAAAAAACAAAACTGAATGATGGGCCCCAACCAGCTACTAACCACCGACTACTAACTACGCATCCAAAACGCTCCCTAGGGCAAAATTTTTTAACTTCAGAAGCGGCTGTCGCGAAAATTGTTGCTGCGGGCGAAATCAAATCAGATGACACTGTTCTTGAGATCGGTCCAGGGAGGGGAGTACTCACAAAAAAACTTCTATCCCTTGCTAGAAAAGTAATAGCGGTCGAAAAAGACGACGAGCTATTTGAACTACTCCAAAATAAATTTGCCAAAGAAATCGAAACAGGAAGGTTGCAACTTGTGCATGAGGACATCTTGAAATTTGATGAATCTAACTACAACCTACTAACTACAACCTACAACCTAATTTCAAACATTCCATACAACATTACAGGTGCGATCCTCCGTAAATTCTTAACATCAGAACACCAACCATCAACAATGGTTCTGCTCGTACAAAAAGAGGTGGCGGAAAGAATCGTTGCGCGTGACGGAAAAGAGAGTTTACTCTCCGTAAGTGTGAAGGTCTATGGAAATCCGCAATATATAGCTACAGTTAAGGCCGGCAGCTTCTTCCCAGCTCCAAAAGTGGACTCGGCGATAATAAAAATAAGTGACATTTCCCGCGACTTTTTCACCCACATGGAAACCGAGCTTCAAAATAAAATAACGTCTAAGAATAACGATTTTACAGAGGGTTCCCCTCTGTATGTGGATAAGTCTGACGTGGAAAGAGAGTTTTTTGAGTTTGTTTCGGCTGGGTTTGCTCACAAGCGCAAGCTTCTATCCCGGAATTTGGCAGGATATTTTGGAGACCAGGGAGAATGGCTTCAGGCGTGCACAATTGTAAAAATAAATCCCAAATCCAGGGCGGAAAACTTAAATATTGAAAATTGGAAAATACTCTTTAACTTATCCACAAAAAACCAGAAAAATCCTTAGGTTTAGAGCCTTTTCGGTGATAAAATAGAGCTATTCTTATATGAAGAAAGAGCCGCAAAAAATGTGGCCGATATTTGCATTAGGAGCGGTGGTAGTTCTCGCCATCGTGCTTAAGATTTATACATGGATATTTTCAGGGGAGACCCTCCCGCCGGCTGAATACAAGGCAGTTGTTGGACCAGTGGGGACGAGCACTGGACTTGCTTTCAATATGGCCAACTGGCAAATCAATCCCTCCACCTCAAGCAACGAGTTTTCTAGTGTTGAGCCGATGAAAAACTTCACCGACAGCGACATTAAGAAAACTTCCGATAATGGCAAGACGAGAATAAAAATGTACGCGACAGCTTTGAAATCAGCTCTGGCGCCGTATTCTGACCCCAAGCAGAAAAGTGCACCAGAAATACTCATGAAAGTGTACGAAACGAACGACCCCGCCGAGCTTTCGAAACTTCTAGAAGCAAAAAATAATCACCAAACGGCACTGAACTCTCTACTTGCAATTGAAGTACCATCAGACATTGCGCGTTACCACTTAGTCTTAATCAATTCTGTAGGAAGATTACACTTTCTCGTAAATAATATGCTCAAAGTGGGGGACAAGCCAGTACTCGCGCTCACGAGCGCTAGAATCTTTGGCTCCGAAGTAAACAGATTCGCTGATGCTCTGACCGTTTTAAATAATGTTTTTTATAACAAAGGTTTAGTTTTCGAAGAGAAGGACGAGGTTAGGATTTATTTAACCGCCACCAAGTAACTTGCAGTTATGAAACCTAAAGAGAATAGCGCAAAAACAGACAGACACCGAGAGAACGTAAAAAAATACGCTTTGGTGATTTTACTTACGTTCCCCCTACTCGCGCTTTATTTAAAATTTGACACCCCTAAGGTTTCAGCTAGCATAATCGAAACCATACAGAATGGAATGACAAACTTTAATCAATCCGTGGGTAACGCAACCGGCGGAGGGAACAGTGCGACAGGAGCTTCGAATTCAGGGGTTGGTAAAGTATCTTGCTTTGAACAAACCGGTCTACCGATATCTGACAGCGAACTTGCGCCAAACAAGACTCCGAGCGCAACACCGGCAGATGGAGTTAAGGCTACTGTTGGCGCAGTAAGAACTATCGGAGAGGGAGTTGCCGCCAGACTAAATCAGGCCGGACCGGGCATTGAAGCACTTGGCATTGTGGCATTTGGCTCTAGACCAGCGAGCACAGCTATAGCTATGGGGTTACCACTCACGAATAAAACACTGGCCACAACCCAAGTTTCGACCATAGGAAACTTCGCCAGTCACAGCATAAGTAATGAGGCTATCAAAGTAGACGATTCAAAACCCATTCTGCCACATAGCTACTATTCCATTATGGAATCTCCGAAAGTTTTAGCGGTCGCAGTTATTTCTGATACAACAACCATATCGGAACAGATGTCTTTACTGCTTGGCGTAGTTACTGAAATCGGAAAGGAGATAAAAACATTAGGGGGAACTGCTCCGAACAAGACTGAATTCTTCCAAGGTACACAGATTATTTCGACTTCTCTCGACAATCTTTCTTCAATGTTTAGAGCTCAACCGACATCAGCCAACCGCAATTTAATTCAAAGTTCTATTACCGCTCTAACAGCATCCCTAAAAGAAACCCAAATCGCTCAAACTGATGTGAACCGCGCCCTTGCCGTAAGTGACTTGGTAATAAGGGGGGGCAATCTGCTTTCACAGATTGCTCAAGTACCCATTAGGCCGTCATCCGAGGAAATTGAATCCCTGCGTCTTTTCAATGAGAACGGTGCCACATTCAATCAAAGCATGCAAAATATTTATGACCTAACAAATGACACTGGCAGTGGAATGCCGCTTGAAAATGCAGCCGTTTTAGCTGAAATCATAAAAATAGTTTCGGATGAATATTCGGTGGCACTCCAAACCGCAAGCGCCACAGGAAATTACAATAGCCCTGCGTTTCTCGAGGCCGCCAGACGAATGAAGGTTCTGACTGACAACCTGACCACACTATCAAACAGGAATGTGAGTGATGATGTGGCCACAGGGGCCACCAATAACTTAATTAACGGGGGAATTATTTCCAGCAACCAAGGACCATCAGCCCTAAGCGGTATGCAGGCAATCAATACAATCGCGCAAATGAGCGGTTCAGGGGGAGGAACACAGTCATTTACAAATATAAATAGAGCAATACAACAGTCAGGAATGCTTTCATCGGGAGCCGGGGCCCAAATGGGCAACGCACTTCAAGCATTCGAACAAATCCAAAAGATTTTCAGTGGGAAGGGAGGGGCAATGGGGATTCTTCAGGGCGTAAAACAGCTTAGTGGCATGTTTAGTGGTGGCTCAAGCTCAATCGGACGAGCGGTTTCCAATATGGGTTCTGGGGCAGGGGGAGGAGGACTGGGAGCGGGTGGTGGAAACACTCCGCCCCTGAACCCGTCGCCCGAGGAAGTCAATGGCCAAAGAATTGCCGCACGAGATTTGTCCGATAGCGCTGGCGGAGTGAAGGAAGACGCAGACGATGCCGGCGATAAAGCGGCGGAAGCGCCGGCGGCGGGCGAAGGTACCCCAGAAGCAGTCGACAAAAAAGGAGCAGAAAAAGAAGGCGGGGCCGGAACCGGTGGCACAAGCAAGAAAACACCTATCGCCGACAATCTGGGTGGTAGTGAAATCGGCGTACCAGTAAACGTGAAGAAAGGGACACCATATTTCAATATAGTGAAAAGCATTCGAGAGATTAGCTCGCAAGCGTGCGATTATCTCGCAGACATTGACCTTATCCAGCAACTCACGTGGGACAAGATTCACGTGCAAGACCCTAAAACTGTGAATGAGGTCGCAGAAGCGACCAAGAAAGCCGCCGAAGAATGGGAGAAGACAATGGCAGACAAGCGTAAATTGCCGGATGGTAATAAGGGCTCTTTCCGTCCAACATATGAACAGTTTGAGAAAGAGAACGTAACAGTAGCGGACGCGGCCGCCTATGACCGAGCTAAAAAAGCTTTCGAAAAAAACGCGTTCAAGGATGAACTCCAAAAAAAACTTGAAGCTGAAATGAAAAAAAGTGCCGACAAGGACGTAAGCTTTGAAAGCGTGCTCAAAATTGCGAAAGAGAAGCCGAAAGAAGGCAAAGATCAGAAAACGGCAAACGACTTTATCCAGGCTCACTCGCCCTACTTTGATCCAACCATACTTTATGGCAAAGCCATAGAAATGGTAAAGGACACTAGAACAAAGAGGATAGAAGACGCGCAAGCCACATACCAAGGCAACTTGACAGTCCCGCCCCAAACAAAATGCGAAGGCGCAGGAAGAAAGGTGAAAAATGCGCAAGGGAAAGAGATCTGTATACATCCTGAAATAGACGGTCCGGCAGGTGCGGTGCTTGCACTTACTGATTACAGATGGAGGACTTCACCCATAGAACAGGCGGATTCGACGACCGGAACAAGCCAAAGAGACCACAAGGAAAGAGTGGCCGAGGCTCCAAAAGAACAGCTACCTGATTCCGGTATGCAGGATGGTGGCGACGACCGTGATCAGGATGGTAATCCCGGTGGAGACAATGACGACGGCGGCGGAAATGACGATGACGGAGATGGAGGTGGAGACGATGGAGGAGATGATGGCGGAGGAGGAGGCGGAAATGGCGGGGGCGGTGAAGACTGGCTAAAAAAACTGCTCGAAATTTATTGCAGAGCCAATCCGACAAGTCGAATATGTGGCGGAAATGGCGGCGGGGGCGGGGGAGATAATCCACCTGCTGAAGTCAAACCAGTCCTCGCACTATCAAGCACAAAAACAACGGTGAATGGTCTGCCAGCGGTAAGTTTGACATGGGCCGTGAACGGCGCAAGGTCGTGCCGAACCGATAACGCTTGGGTGAGTTACGGCAAAGGCGCGAGCGCATCGCTTACAAAAGAAAACTTGGTAACATCAGGTTCATCACTCCCGCCAAAATGCGGGAGTGGAAATGGGACATGCAGCCAAACGGTTTATGAGCCGGCGGTGTTTAAAGTGGCAGTATCGATCACATCGCCATCAGGCGTTCCGCGCGCCGACCAATCGCGCTCATTTGAAACATCACTCACGATGGAACCGACGCTCAATCAGTCTTCCGGCAGTACGGTCTACCAAACAACTTCATTTAGGCCAAACTTAAGTGGTGTTGTCGCGGGAGACTCTGTTGTTCTAACCGTAAACGGATCCACGCTTAGAGGTGTAATCCCGGCAGGAACAGTAAGCGCTTCACTCGTCACCGATCTTATACGAGACGCTAAGAGCCTTCTCACTCCTACGAGCCCGGAGTATGAAACGTTTAATTCTCTCACTCTCTCGTCTCTAAACGAAATCCTCACTATTTCCGGAAGCACACGAAGCACGGCCACAATACCCGCGAATACAGAATACAAAATGTCTTGCGAGAACAACGCGGGAGAGACCAAAGATTCCACAGTTTCAACAATAGCAACCCCATAGAATGAATCTCTTGAACTCAAAATACAGGAGACTCACCATTGCAATAATCGCGCTTACACTTGTGGCATCTTTTTTCTATCTGCCTGTCCAAAATTATGGAAAGCTTTCTTTGGCGGGAGCGAACACAGCATATGCCGAAGGAGTGAAAGAAGCGGTGGAAACATTCACTGCGACAGTCTCAAAATTCACTTCGTACCTTAGTAATCCAGACAAAATTCTTGACCTTTTGGCTGATTTGGCAAATTCCTTCTTTTCAGCTGTAGATTGGATCTTTTCTTGGGTAATAATAGTGGCCTCTGCAATTTTTGAAACAGTGGTTTATCAGTTTGTAATAAAACTTAGTACGTATTTTCAGAAAGGCGAGTTCGTGGAAAAAATATGGATCCAACTCCGTAACTTCAGTAATATTTTCTTTATATTTATCCTGTTATATATAGGCATAATGACTATAATACAGCCTATTACCAAGCAAACTTTCGACTGGGGCAAAAGAACCATAGCAGTAATAATCGCCGCCCTACTGATCAACTTCAGTCTGCCTCTCACAAAGACCGTTGTCGACATTTCGAACATTGTCGCTTATCAGTTCTACAGCAAAATGAAGAGCGAACCCGACAAGCCGATAGGCGTGTCATTTAACCTTGAAAAATTGAGGAACGTCGACTTGAGAAAAGAGTTTATGGTCTGGAGCGTGATTGAAGCCAGAGAAGAAGTGTCAAAAAAGCTAAAAAGTCTTGTGTCTGGGAAAGGTTTGGCGGCGGGACTGAATGCCGGTGTAACCATACTTAATATTCTACTCATTGCTGTTATGGCCTACGGCATAGTATACGGGGCCTTCATAATTCTAGTTCGTTTTATCGCCGTAGTAGTGCTTGTGGCTGTGTCGCCCCTGCCCTTTCTCTTGTGGCACTTCAGACCGACACAACCGTATGCCCATATGTATATAAGAGAACTGATCGCCTCGTGTGCCGTACTGCCAGTCTTTATGGCCTGTCTTTATATAGCGCTCTTTACTGCGAAAGAATTGCCGAGATTACTGGGCACAGGATCGGGAACGGCAGGAGCGTCAACCGGAGCGACCGGATCATTCCTGGGGACCGCTGCCTACGCCGCGGGTGCTGACGGAAGTGGTGCGAGCATAGCGATGCTAATGATAGGCTATCTTGTACCAGCAGCCATGGTAATAGGCGCAACCATAATAGCCAAACAAGTTGGTGGAAGTGTCGGCAGTATGGCGGAAGCCGCAACTAAAAAAGTGGCGGCTTACGGAACACTTGGAATTGGTGCTTACGCTGGCTCAAGAGTGGGAGGAGCGATGTTAAATAATCGTTTAGGAAATTGGGTAGACCAAAAAACCGGCGGAAGAATTACTCAATTTTCTACAAAAGCAGCAGCCATCACAAACTCCGGCCTTGCAATGGCAGGAGTAGCGCCTCTAGCTTCCACAACTGCACAAAGATTAGAGGCTAAAGAAACATCAGACAAGGCTAAAGAAAAAACAAGAGTGGATACAAGAGTTGCGGCTCTGAAAAATATGGTCAAAGCTCAGGGGCTAGAGGACAAAGGCAGAGAAGCGGAACACGCAAAGGTTATAGACTCTTTGAAAGACAAAGAAGTACAAAAAGCGTACTACAAGTCACTTGATCCTAAACAACAAAAAGCCGTGGAGGGCAGTTTGTCGCCAACAACCAAGAGTAATTTGATATCGCTCAGAAGCGCGCAGGTGAAGGATAATCCTAAGGAAATTGCAGACCACCTAAACGGCCTCAAGGGGGACGATCTAATAGAATTCTACACCGATCCAACCAAGATGAAAGACTACCAGAAACAGCAGGTAGAGAAACTACTAAGCCCTGAAACCAAGAAGGCACTCGACAGTACCCTCACCTTCAACCAAAGGAAACTTGGAAAAATGGCGGAACTCGAGGGGAACATCGCTGGCCAAATGGCGTATTTGAAAAACACCCTCGCGAGTAACCCGACAGACCAAGAGCTATTCTTCACAAGTCTCTCGAATGAAGATGCGGCAAGTTTACTCAATCAGTTGGAAGCAAGTGGAACAGGCGGAAAAGCTCTTGCCTTGAATCTAAAGAACTCTTTAAGCAAATCGGCCAAAGGAAACGTTGGAAAAGAAGCGACAAAGATAGCAGCCGCACAGGACACAACAAGAAATTTGACAACAGCCAACAATTCTTCAGCCGCTCCTTCTGATATTAAAAATTCGCTCCAGTGGCTATCTGAGAATTCCAAAGACAAATTATTGAAAGGGAATATGCTTTCTAAACCACACGTACTTCCACACATTAGCGTAGAATTACTGAGAGACTTGTCCGAGATGACAGTCCAAAGAAAAGCTGTTGTTAATAATCTGATCCAGAGTGCTAAGAATCCGGGATATGCTGGCCCAATGCCAACTTCTGACGTTCTTGATTTCGTAATGGATCATCCAGAATGGAAATAAATCATAAATATACAACATCATGCAAAACTTAAACATAAACGACTACTCAAGTAGACTGACCAATCTTCCACCAAAACTGAAGCAGGCGATTTTGTCTGCCGATACACAATCGGCCATCGAAAACATTCACCAAAAGTACAAGCTTCATATTGACAAACTAGGGAACCTTGAAGACATTACTCTCGATGTGCTGTACGGGGTGATAAAGCCCCAGGAGTATGTAGACAAGCTGGAATCAACACTTGGGATTGATCGGGCTACAGCGGCGGGAATAACGGTCGACATGAACAACTCCCTCTTCCAGCCACTTCGAGACTCACTCATGGAGATTGGCACACCGAGTAATCACGTTGAATCTGATAGGACTTCCATTTTAAATGAAATACAGAATCCCACACCCACACCCATATCCGGAAGAGTAGTAATTGATTCAATGGGGGAGCCTGAAATTAGTGCGGCCCAGAGTCAAGAGTTAGGAGTTAGGAGCCAAGAATTAGAATCCGAATCCCAACTACCAACTACTGAACCCAAAGCATTCAACTCTATAGCGGAGGAGAAGCTTGCAGGCCCAGTAGTGGCAGAAAAAATAGAGACAAGGGTTGATCCGTATTTGGAAGCGCTGAATTAGGTTGTAGGTGGTAGGTTATAGGTTGTAGAACATACGGGCACATCAATACACAAGAGCAAACACAGTGAGCGTAGTATAATAAAATCAATCTTAGATTTAAAATGCAATTTCAAGTTCCACAATTCATCGAAGTAGAGGACAAAATAGTCGGGCCTTTTACTTTTAAACAACTGATTTTTATGATCGGCGGTCTTGGCGGAATCTATATTCTCAAAAAAATTCTGCCCGCCATGCTTGCGTATCCGCTCATGCTCGCGCTCGGAGTGTTCACGTGGGCTCTCATTTTTTACAAATAC
Source organism: Candidatus Vogelbacteria bacterium (assembly GCA_016215335.1). Lineage (GTDB taxonomy): Bacteria > Patescibacteriota > Minisyncoccia > Phycocordibacterales > JACRKE01 > JACRKE01. Next base: position 32,195 of record JACRKE010000037.1, read on the forward strand.
AATGACAGGCCTTTTATTCTAGCTCTTCAATCTTGGATAAAATACGAACTTTCCGCCAAATTGTATCTGTGGAACAAGCATCCGAAACCGATTACAACCAAAGACCCAAAGAAGCCCGGTGCCGCAATACCAACCACAATGGCACCTACAGTATCGCAGAACAAATTAAAAGAGCTGTCATGGAGTTTAGACATTCAAGATAGTGTGAAGTGATTACGAATACAGATTTATGATTTAGGAATAAATGTACAGCTCTTAAATCTTAAATCTAATCTCCTAAATCCACCTAAAACAAATGGCCGACGCAAAACAAACGAGATTAACGCAGGATTTTGTACCTATCGAGGAGGTGCGTGATGGAATTGCCTTGCTCAAAGACGGTACAATGTGCCTTATATTGATGGCATCCTCACTCAACTTCGCCCTCAAGTCTTCAGACGAGCAGCAAGCGATCCTGCTCCAATTCCAAAACTTTTTAAACTCTCTTGACTTCAGCGTGCAATTTTACGTTCAGTCAAGAAAACTCGACATCAGACCATATTTAGCGACTCTTGAGGATCGTTTGGCTCTGCAGACCAACGACCTTATCAAGATTCAGATTAAGGAATACATTGGATTTATTAAAAACTTCACCGAAAACACAAGTATCATGACCAAAAGTTTTTTCTTGGTTATTCCGTATACGCCTGCCATGCTCAACGTAAAACAAAGCAAAGGCATACTGTCACAGTTCTTCGGAAAAGGTTCGACTAAAGAACAGGACGATCTGAAAAAGTTAACCTTCGAGGAGAACCGTACACAACTTGAACAAAGAGCGAGCGTGGTAGAACAGGGACTCGCGAGAACAGGAGTGAGGACCATCCCTCTCGGCACAGAGGAGCTCGTGGAACTTTATTACAAAATATTCAATCCTGGCGAACTCGAGAAGCCGATCGCCAACAGAATACAATAAACATATGGCACTATTCGGATTCTTGGGCAAAAAAAATACAGAGAGCGAAAAAGCAAGCGAGCCGACGACCGCGCCTATTCTCCCGCAGCAGATTTATGAGGCGGGCCTGCTTGATCTTAAAGACGTCATCGCTCCTTCCGCTCTCAAAATCACGCCTCAAGAGCTCAATTTGGGAGAGAAAATCGCCAGAACATTTTTCGTAATTTCATACCCGAGGTTTCTTTCTGAAAATTGGTTCTCGCCAATTATCAACTTAGACAAAATTTTCGACGTATCCATTCTGGTACACCCCATAGACACGGCTGATGTCTTGCACAAACTGCAGAAAAAGGTGGCGCAAGTGGAAAGCCAGATAGCCCTAAGAGCAGAGAAAGGTATGGTCCGGGATCCTGTTCTTGATGTCGCCTTTCAAGACATCGAACAGTTGCGAGATCAGCTCCAGCAATCGAGAGAGCATATTTTCGATGTCGGTCTTTACATCACAATTTACGCAGACACAATAGAAGAGCTAAACAAAACCGAGTCCGAGGTTAAATCTATCCTCGAGGCCAAATTAGTCTACATCAAGCCCGCGCTCTTCCAGCAAGAAGAAGGCTTCTCGACCGTAATGCCAATTGCAACCGACAAACTATCAGTAAACTCAAAGCTTAATTCATCACCGCTCTCAAGTCTTTTTCCATTCATCTCATTCGACTTGTCTTCTGATAAAGGTATTCTTTACGGCATCAACAGGCACAACTCGGGTCTTGTTTTATTTGACAGATTCTCTTTGGAGAATTATAACTCGGTCGTATTCGCTAAGGCTGGATCGGGTAAGAGCTATCTCACAAAACTCGAGATTCTCCGCACACTAATGTTCGATACGGACGTCATTGTTATAGATCCAGAGCGCGAGTACGAATACTTAGCCGAAGCTGCGGGTGGACGTTACTTTAACATTTCACTTACTTCAGAAAACCATATAAATCCGTTTGATCTACCTCCTGTGGGAGAAGGGGAAACTGCTGCTGACGTGCTTCGTTCAAACATTATTAACCTTGTTGGACTATTTCGTCTCATGCTTGGAGGGCTCACTCCGGAAGAAGATTCTATTATTGACTCTGCTGTTACTGAAACCTACGCCTTAAAAGACATCACTCCGGAAGCCGATTTCACAGGCAAAGAACCTCCGCTCCTTTCTGATATGGAACTTGTGCTTGCCGGCATGGAAGGAGGAGCGTCGCTCGCACAAAGAATGCTCAAGTATACTCAAGGTACGTGGGCGGGATTCATTAATCGCCCAACAAACGTAGACATCAACAAAAAGTTCGTAGTGTTTTCTATCCGCGATATGGAAGAAGAACTGAAGCCGGTCGCAATGTACATAGTCATGCACAATATCTGGAACTCTGTGCGCAAAGAGCTGAAGAAGAGACTGCTTGTGGTGGACGAGGCGTGGTTTATGATGAAATCGCAAGATACCGCGTCCTTCCTATACGGACTTGCCAAACGAGGCCGTAAATATTTCCTCGGGGTGGCTACGATCACCCAAGACGTGGAAGACTTCCTTAAATCTCCTTACGGAATTCCAATCATTACGAACTCTTCTATTCAGGTGTTAATGAAGCAATCACCGGCATCCATTGATATTGTTCAGAAGACATTCAACCTGACAGAGGAGGAGAAATATCTGCTCCTTGAATCGGCGGTCGGAGAGGGGATCTTCTTCGCTGGGATGAAGCATGTGGCGATCAAAGTTATCGCGTCATACACCGAAGACCAGATCATTACGTCGGACCCATCACAACTCCTGTCGATAAGAAAAGCGAAAGCTGAGTTGAAGATGGTGGAGGGTGAAGTCGGGCAGGGAACCGTAAATTAGGGGGACAGAAAATACACATTGGAAACTTGAAACTGGAAGTTAGAAACTGGAATGGTACATTATTCAAGTTTCCATATTCCAGTTACCAGATTCTAAACAAAAAAATGGCGAGCCAAGAGTCCGTAAAACTAGAGAAAAGAATCGAGGTCAGGTGGCCTCTTGTTTTCCTCGCCGCAATTATTTTCGATGGGATAAAGCTTTTACTGCTCGCCCTAGATTTGATCGGCTTGCTTGGAGCGGGGTCAGCGGTGAACAGTATTTTGAGCTCAATTTCGGGCTGGATTATTTGGACTCTTTTGAAGTCGGGAGGCGCTCCAAATCCATGGAAAGATATCCAGAGTTCATTCATTTCAGGCATAATCCCGTTCTGGCACTACATAGGCCAATCGTGGATTGTGAGAAGCGCAAGGCTTCTCAAGAAATACAAGAAAATGAATGCCGAGTTTGATAAAAAGCGAGCGGAAGAGCTGAACAATCTTATAGCAGAGATAAACAGAGAATCTGCAGAAGCCTTGAGTTCACCTGAACCCCAAATAGCATAACCATGTTTCAAATTCAAAACCTAAAAAAATATCTGCCCGGAATATTACTTATAGCGGTGATATTGTTTGCCCTTCCGGAAAACAGTTGGGCGATAACACAATATTCAATCAAAGGAGATGTTTCCGTGGAAGCAGTACCCGAAAATCCCATTCCAAATTCAAGCGTTAAATTCAGCGTTACAGACGGTTCAACCGAGTACGAAAATTCAATATACCAGTGGACGCTCGATGGAAAAACTATCCTGAAGGGGCTCGGCCAGAAATCAGTGACTTTTGCCACCGGACGAGCGGGCAAAGTCATGCAACTTTCGCTCGAACTGCTGACCCCGAGGGGAGAGCTCGTGCAAAAAAAGTTCAGTATAAATCCCGCAAGCGTTTCAATTGTTTGGGAGACAGATAGTTACACTCCGGACTTCTACGACGGCAAGCCGTTGCCGACGGAAGGTTCCAACGTGCGTTTTATCGCTGTGCCCGAAATGTACGAGCCGAACGGCAGAAAACTCACGCCAAGCGAACTATACTTTGAATGGAGTCATGAATTCGAAAAAGATTCAGCCATGTCAGGCTACAACAAAGATGTTTACCCCTACGAGTTTTTAAACACTCTGCGTGAAGATAATTTCTCGGTCAGAGTGAGGAACTTGGATGGCAGTATCGTGGCCGATACCGCGACATATCTTGAAGCCATAGATCCGGAAATGTACTTCTACGAGGACAGTCCTCTCCGCGGCACTATATTCAGTAGAGCGGTGAGCGGGGAGTACAATATGGGTTCGCGAGAAATTACACTCCGCGCAGAACCATATTTTCTGCCGCTCGATAACAAGAGCAGATTGGTGAATGGAATCTTCGACTGGGAGATCGACGGCAAGTTAGCCACTCCAAGCTCTGGAGACAGGTCTGCGATTACTCTCAGACAAGACAAGGCGGGCAGTGGTAGTGCTGATCTCTCGGCCAAAGTGACAACGGGAACAGTCGACGTGTCGGCAAATCTTACTGTAAACTTCAGCAAGGGAAGCGTTAGATTTTGATCTATATGAACAGCAAAAAACATCTAAAAATTACAGGACTTATAGTGATATTACTCTTTTCTCTTTCTATTTTTACTACAAGCTCATACGCGCTTCAGAACCCGGAAGGTCTCTCCGACAGCTCGGGCAATTCAGGAGCAAATCTCCTCGAACCGAGCGTCGAAACAGTGCTTGGCTTCAGCTTTAATAGTTCTTTTGAATCTTTCGCTCTCAAAACATACCAGTGGCTTTTCTGGCTTGCGGAACTGCTGGCGGTCATAATGCTCGCAATGTATGGCATAGCCTATGTTTGGGGCGCTTTTGGCAGTGAGGCACTAATCAATGAATATAGAGGATACATTAAAGACATTTTAATCGGCGGCACAATACTGCTTTTAAGCTATCTCATACTAAATACAATCAATCCCAAACTTCTAACAAGTAAACTTTCCATTGAATGCATAGCAGCGAACGGCTGCAAGGGAATGACGGGGGGTGGGGGAAATAATGATGATTTGAATGTTGCGAGAGACACAACAGAGGCTAATCCGCCACAACGTTTTGTTCCACCAGTAGACAGAGGGACCGGAGATTTAATTACTGCAATGCGAACAAGTGGTATAGCGGTGAATGGAGACGTAACAAACATAACAAGTACGACAGTAGGAGGACTTAACGTATTGAACGGAGATATTACAGGAGATTTAACTGACTCGCGAGTCACTGGCACAACTCTCGATTATCGTGGGTTTGTCATCGGGGCTGACGGAAACCAAACAGTTATTTTAGCCCCGACAGAGAGATTAAATCTTTACTATAACACCTTGCCACGTTCGGGAATCACCGACTCTAGAAGTACTCCCCACGGACTGCTTACATTTGATGAAACAAGTGGAAACTACGAATATCGTAATTCTCCAAGATTTTAACTACCCTGCATTCCATGACCTACAAAAGTTTAATTATTATAGTTCTAATCTTCCTCTCCATCGGAGCTGGGGCTGGTTGGTATTTCTTTCGGCCCGCCGCGCCGGCTCCGGACGGCGCGGCGGGTGATGCTGTTTCTGACACAGGCTATTTTCCATCCACGGGTAACTCTTCCGGCGATTCGTCGGGCAAAGGCTCGGGAGGAGCCACAATAATTAAACCTTCGGATCAGGCGGACGGGGGTGATAATCTTAACGCAAATGTGAATGTAAATGTGCCGGTTATGCGCCAACTGGTATCGTCACCAGTTTCTGGAGCCACGATACTTACTCACGGGAGTTCAACATACGTAAGATACATCGAACAAAATACGGGACATATGAGTGAGATCGCTGCGACCGAAAAAGTCTCGAACAAAATCACAAACACAACTATTCCAAAGACTTACAAAATATTCTGGGGGCCTAAGGGAACTGCCGTCGTTGCAAAGATGTTTGGAGATGAAGGACGCATGAACATTTTGTTCGCCACAACCACAATACCTCTTAAGGCCACCACCACGGAAGAAACCTATCGGACATTCACACCGGACTTCGGCTCTTCTATCGGAACACTAGATGGTCTTCTTCTCCCATCGATAATAAAAAGTATCGCAGTCTCGCCGGACTCAAACAAACTTTTTTTCCTACTCAAAACCGAAAGCGGGACTGTGGGGGTAATTTCGAATTTCAAAGATGCCGTTTCAGCTAAAGCACAGATACCCATATTCCAGTCCAGATTGTCAGAGTGGCTTTCGGATTGGCCGGGGAGTGACATTATATTACTCAATTCAAGGCCGTCTTCAGGAATAACAGGCCTGACTTATTTATTAAACGCGAAAACCAAAAGAACCGAAAAAATTCTTGAAGGCATGGGTCTCACCGCAAAAGCAAGTCCGGATACCAAGAAGGTAATATTTGCCACCGGCGAGGGAAGCGGACTAAAAACTTTTCTCTATAACATCAATACAAACAAGAAGTTGGCATTTCCACTTCAAACCTTGCCGGAAAAATGCACTTTTAGTTTCGACTCGCGTTATGCGTATTGTGGCGTACCCGCACAATTGCCTCTGGGAGAATACCCTGATGACTGGTACAAAGGCAAAATTCAGTTCAATGACGCAATATGGAAAGTGGACCTGGACAATTTAATCTCCACCGTAATTTCTCCTACCAACACATCACGTACAAGCAGAATTATAGACGCAATAGAGTTGAAAACAGATCAAACAGGCGATCTGCTTATCTTTAAGAACAAAATAGATGACACGCTGTGGGCACTCACGCTGGAAACTGGAAGATAGAAACTAGAATGGCGCATTATTCTAGACTACAGATTCAAGTCTATGGCTCGTTCGGCTAGTTCAACCAATCAATTCGTGCTAACATTTGGCTATGGAAGACATAAAACAATTAGAACAAAGTACGGATATATTTAAAAAATACGGCGCTAAATACGCCGCTCTTTTCGGTTCTCGCGCTCGGGGAGAGGCGGGGCCCGACAGTGATTTCGATATTTTGGTAAAACTAGAAAAACCAATAGGGCTGTTCTCATTTTCAAATTTCCAATTGGAACTTGAAGATAGACTTAAACGAAAAGTAGACCTAGTTTCAGAGGGAGGGTTGAATTCTAAAATTCGCGAATTTGTTATGCGCGACCTTAAAATTTTTTATGGACACAGATAAAGTTTACATCGAACATATCATTGAGGCCATTGATGCGATACGGGATTATTCGAAGGATTTAACTCGTGACACGCTGAAGGACGCTGAACACCGAATGGCAAAAGACGCAATCGTTAGAGAGTTAGAAATAATAGGTGAAGCCTCTAAAAACCTGTCTGATGAATTTAAAGAAAAAGAGGAGGGAACCCCATGGCGAGCAGTTGTTGCCATGAGAAACAACTTAATCCACGAATATTTTGGGATTGACCTTGAAGACGTGTGGGACACAGTCCAGAACGATTTGCCGAAGCTCAAAATCTCACTCAAAAAATATCTCGTTAATTAGACGCTACGCTTGGCGTTGAATCTTGAAGCTAGAATAGTGCATTATTCCAGTATCTAGTTTCTATTCTCCAACTTCCTGTTTCCCGTCTACACTTAACTTCTCCGCCTTCTTCTTGACGTAAAGTTCATGGGCTACTCCGACCGCACTATTAACTACCCAATATATTGAGACTGCAGCAGGTAATGTCATCCCTATAAAGGTAATCATGACCGGAAGGAAATACACCATTTGAGTTTGCATGCTCTTCTGAAAGCTGCCGGAAAAACTCGCCGGTCCAGCTTCGACCACCTTACTTTTGTCTAGCTTAGGGATAGAGAGCTTGGCTTGGAAAAACTGCGCGACGCCTGCGAGAATGGCAATTACAATGCTTGATTTTGTAACATCGACAAACCCAAGGAACATAAGGTTGAGCGAAGGGGGGAATGGAGTAAAAGAGTAAAGTTCGGCGGGAACAATCGCGAGGCCCTGAACAACCCAAAACAGTGCGTAAATAATTGGAATCTGGATAATCAGCGCGCCAAAGCCAGAAAATGGATTGATCCCGTGTTCCTTATAGAGCGCCATAATTTTCGCCCCTTGTTCTTGTGTGTTTCCTTTGTGTTTTACACGGATTGCCTCTATCTCCGGTTCTATCTCTTTCATTCTTCGCTGTGATTTCACGGACTTGTGCATAAGAGGGAGAGTAACAAGCCTGATTACAACTGTAACGATTATTATGGCCACACCTACGTCATTCGTGGGAAGAACTGCCGCTAGCCCGACCAAAAGGTTGTAGATAGGCTGGTAGAAAATTGTGTGAAATAGGAATGAGAACATGAGCTAATTAGTATATAGTAAGACCAATCAGTATATAGTATATAGTATATAGTATATAGTATATAGGGGAGAAAATTCTTCTACGGTAAACCAAGTTTTGTGAGCACTCCCTCAATGTCTCGCTTAAGTTCGTCAAAGGTAGCCAAGACGGCGGGTTTTTTGAATATAAACATAATGGTATGGCCGTCTTTCAGGTTCGGTAAAAGTCTGGCTACAATCGCACGGGCGCGACGTTTAATAAGATTTCGTCCCACCGCTGTCTTTTCTACAGAACTACTGACAACAAAAGCGAACTTGCTTCCTTCGTTTTCTGTCTTCGTACTCTTGACCAAGAAGAGGGGGGAGTGAGTAGTTTGAAAAACTTTTTTCTTCGCCGGATCAGAACTAAAAAAAACATCGAGCTCATTCCTTCCCGCCCGATTAACCTTTGGTAACATAAAAGCGCTGTTCTAAACGGCTAATTTTTTGCGGCCCTTGCGTCTCCTTCGAAGGAGTGTCGCGCGTCCGGCTGCAGTTTTTTGACGCTCGAGAAAACCGTGTGTTGTTTTTCGTTTTTTTCGCTTCGGATTGTATGTAAACGACATAAAGTTAGTGTATACTATTTGCACTCTGAAGACAAATAGTTTTTATTTCAAAAGTTTTTCGTAAAAAAAGTTAGACACAGGCAATCCACAGACTTATGCACACATTTAGGTAGTTTTCCACAGGGGATAGAGGAGTATACTAAGAAAATTCTAACCATAAACTATGCTAGAAAATAAAAAACTTTGGGATGACGTGATTTCACAGATAGAGCTCGGAATTTCAAAGGCGAACTTTAGCACTTGGTTTAAAAACACTTATATTTCAAAGCAGGAAGATGGCATGGTGTTCCTCTCAGTGCCAAACGACTTTGTTAAAGAGTGGATTTGCAACAAATACCACAAATTTATTCTAAAGATTCTAAGGGATACCAACCCCGGTATACGCGGCGTCGAATATATAATTCACAAAGAGGACGGTTCGGCGAAACGAGTTGATATGGACGCTGAGGCAGCAGAAAATATCTTCGCCAATCAGCTCAAAATGCAAGAGATCTATATAAACAAGGAGGACAACCTGAATCCTCGCTACACTTTCGACACCTTAATCATTGGATCATTTAACGAATTGGCTCACGCGGCGGCACAAAGCGTAGTGCGCAAACCGGGCATGTCTTACAATCCCCTATTTATATACGGAGGAACGGGTCTTGGCAAAACTCATCTCATCCAGTCGATCGGAAATGAGATCAAGAAGGCTGATCCATCCAAAAAAATCTTCTACATGGGTGCCGAGAAATACGCCGTTGATCTCGTTAATTCCATAAACACAAACAAAATGCATGTGTTCAAAGACAAATACAAAAGATACGACGTCCTAATTCTCGACGATATTCAGTTCATAGCAGGCAAGGAGCGCACCCAAGAAGAGTTTTTCCATCTGTTCAACAGTTACCACGACAACAACAAACAGATTGTATTCTCCTCCGATAAACCCCCAAAGCATATAAACGAACTCGAAGAGAGACTTCGCTCAAGGTTTGAGGGTGGGATGATTGTAGACATTTCAAGGCCGGAATTCGAGGCAAGACTCGCAATATTGAATGCCAAATTAAAACAAGTTGGGGTTTCGCTTGCCGACGAAGTGGTGCACTATGTAGCAACATCCATCCAAGACAGCATACGTGAACTTGAAGGCTCGCTTAACTCGATTGTCTGCCAATCACAACTCAAAAAACGGCCACTGACCTTAAACGAAGTCAAAACATTAATAAAAAACAATGTTAAACCCCAAAGAACCATCTCAACAAAGGATGTAATTCAGACGGTCGCTGGCTTTTACAATATCGAGGAGAAAATTCTTTATGAAAAGAGCCGGCGGAAGGAGGTTGTAAAGCCGAGGCAAATTGTTATGTATATTTTACGAGAGGATTTCAACACCTCCTATCCATATATCGGCCAAAAGCTGGGCGGACGCGACCACACTACGGTCATGCATGCATACGAGAAGATCAAGCGTGAGTTAAAGACAGATAGATTACTCGAGCAAGAAATGGAACAGATAAAAAATATGCTCTACAACGAATACAGTACGGTATGAACAGTATAAGTGTATAGTATAAATGCGTATACCTGTGGAAAAGATGTTAGTAGCACATCGAAATGTGAGGAAAAATCACTGGAGTAACGGGGGAGACGAAGACGGACGAGTGGGATAAAAATTACAGGTGGAATGCGACTGGGGATACAGTCTTTATAAATAGAGGTTTTATGAATAAGTTATACACATTGGTGATTAGAGAAAGAACGGCTATATATAAAGGTAGAACAAACTAAGTGAAGTGGTTATCAACTTATCAACAACTTTAATAATAACAGTAAGCTAATTATTTAAATAGTACAGACACTATGAAAGTCGAATGCCTAAAAGAAAAACTGAGGACGGCTGCCACAAACGCGGAAAGAGTAACCGGCAAGAATTTAGCGTTGCCGATTCTCGGTTCAATTCTTATTGAGGCCAAAGAAAAGACTCTCCTGATCCGTGCCACAAATCTTGAGGTGGGAGTTGAATTTGAAATACCTTCAAAAATTTTAGAGAAAGGCAAAGTGGCTGTTTCGGGCTCACTCCTTAATAGTTTTCTTGGGCTGGTTGGTGACGGTGATGTTATCAAGATTGAGACCGTGAACGAAAACATGGTTCTTACAACCAGATCAAGCTCGTCCATGATTAAGTGTTTACCCTCTGATGACTTTCCAACTATTCCAAAGCTTGGCGACTCTAATGTCCTAGAATTGGACGCCGTAAAATTGGTAAACGGTCTCCGGTCGGTGGCATACGCGGCTTCGCTTTCAGACATGAAGCCGGAAATTTCGAGCGTCTACTTGTACGGAGAAGAGGACGAAATTGTTTTTGCGGCGACTGACTCGTTTCGCCTTGCCGAAAAAAGAATCAAACTTAAAAGCAGAGAACAGAAGGGAGATCAAATATCAATTATCATTCCTATTAAAAACGCGCTCGAAATCATACGTGTGCTCGAAGGCTTGAACGACTCTGTGTCTATCTACTACACAAAGAACCAGGTGTCGTTTTCGTCCGGTACGGGCGGAATCTACATCACTTCGCGACTGGTGAATGGTATATTCCCGAATTACGGGCAGATCATTTCCAAGGATAAAAAAAGCGAAGTGGTCGTATCCAAGAAGGAACTGCTTAACGCTTTGAAACTCGCTACGGTTTTTACCGATAAATTCAATCAAGTGACATTCCGCATAATACCCGGGGAGGCGCTGTTCGAAGTAAGCTCGAGGAACAGTGACACCGGGGAGAACACAACCAAAGTTGAGGCTACTGTTGAAGGCGAAGATATCACTGTGAATTTCAACAACAAATATATTCTGGATTGTTTCAGCTCTATAGAAGAAAACACCCTTGGAATCGCGTTTAACGGTGCCCAGAGACCGATGGTGATAAGGGGGGTCGGGGATACATCATTTTTCTATCTTGTAATGCCTCTGAACCGATAGTAAGCAATGCTAAAGATTGCAGATTTAATAAATAGATACACTAAACTTACGGTTCCTGATGGAATTTTACGCGCGAAAGTTTCAGAACTCATTATGCGGGAAATAGGTTTTGATATCCCCGTAGACAAAATAACAGTTAGAAGAAAAATTGCATTTGTAAATTGCTCACCAGCCATAAAATGTGAATTACAGATTAGAAAAGAGAAGATTCTCTCTAGTCTTATGGACGAGTTAGGTAAAGATGCCCCGATAGACATCTCGTGATTCACTTGGAAGCTCGGCTTCCAAGTGAATTAATTCAAGGAAATAATTATCGCCTGAGTTGCTTCACCTTTATTCCCGATAGAATCTGTAACTACTGCTTTCAAAACATTGTTGGAGCCAATGAGACCGATGTCTTGCGGTACAAAAGTGAAACTGTACGGTTTTATGGTGCTTGATCCTATGTAGATGTTATTGAAATAAAATGAAGCTTGTGTGGTGGGGTACTGGCTCGTGGCCGTTACACTAATCGCTATTCGATCGTATGTCCTAAACACGCTCGAAGTTCCTGGAAGATCGAATACAACTGTGGGTCTAGTTGATCTTGAGTGCGAAGTATCTACTGTGGTTGGTATCACAGAGCTGTCGCTATCAACGTATCCTTGTGCCGCAGCCCAAATTCTTACCGGTGTTTCCCATAGATTAAATTGCGGGTCGTTGCCCGGGTTTGAGGGTTTCGGTCCTAGCGGGTCATTTTTGTTTACCCAATATAAAATGGAGTGTACGCTTGGCACTACTCTAGGCTCTCTATAATCCTCGGGAGTTTCGGCTGTAGCAAGAGCTCCTGAAACCTTGTCTATTACATATTCTTGGCCGCCTTGCCATACTCCCCTTAGCACAGGTTTGATGTTTGTCGGAGTGGGTTCCGGTTTAGGAAAAGTTTCTTTGGGAAGAGAAGGCAGTAAATCTTGCATGAGAGAATTCCAGACAGGGGCCACCACCATTCCCGCCACTTTTTTGTCGATCGGCTTGTTGTCATTGTTTCCTGCCCAGATACCCACTGCTATATTCGGTGTATATCCCATAATCCAAACGTCTCTGTAATTATTGGTGGTTCCAGTCTTTGCAGCTACTGGTCGGTCGGGTATATAGAGTAGGGAATTGCTTCCAAACGCCGGAGTACGCGCTTCGTTGTCTGTTAAAATGTCTGTGATCTGTCGTGCTACCTGTTCAGAAATTGCCCTTTCCGGTTCTGATTGCCACTGCTCAAGAGTATTACCGTCTCTATCTTCTACCTTTATTATACTTGCCTCAGGATTTCTCATTCCATCGTTTGCAAACACACTGTAGGCTTCTGTGAGATCAAGTAGTGACACTTCGCCTCCTCCAAGTACCAGCGTGAGGCCGTATCTAGCTGGGTCATCTAATCCGCGTATCCCCATTTTCTTTGCTGTCGCTATCGAATCTTTTATCCCGGCGAGGTATAGGGCCTTGATGGCGGGAACGTTTACTGACTGGGCGAGTGCATTCCTTATCGTCATTGGACCTGTGTATTTGAGGTCATAGTTTTCAGGAGAGTAACATCTACTAGGGTTTGTGTTGCCTATTGGCCTCGAATCGTAAGTGCAGTTTGCGTTGAATTCGGTCCTTAAGTTAAAGAGAATGGTGTCTGGGGTGTAACCCTTGGCGAATGCCGTGGCGTATACGAATGGTTTGAAAGTAGAACCCGGTTGTCTGTGAGCGATTGCGACGTTGAAATTTCCCTCGCCACCCTCTTCGAAGTAATCACGTGAGCCGACCATAACCAGTATCTGTCCTGTTTTTGGATCGACACCGACGATGCTCATATTTTTTGCGTTGAATTTGGCCTCAAGTTCCGGTCCGAATTTGCGTGCGTTAGCTTCGGCTTTCTGTTGCATCTCCCAATCAAGCGAGGTGGTAACTTTAAGTCCGCCGTTGTCTACAACATCTTTGCCGTACTTTTCTTCAAGATACATTTTCACATACATTACAAAATGCGGGGCTTTAATTTTTCGGTTTGCAACCGGTGCAAACTGGACATCTTCCGCTTTAGCCTGTTCTTCTTCGTCTTTAGTGATAAAACCAAGCTCTTTCATTCTACGCAATACTGTTTTCTGCCTGTTCCGGAGTGCATCTATGTGAGTACCATAGGGTGAATAGTAACTTGGGGCTTGCGGCATGGCGGCCAGATATGCTGCTTCAGCTATAGTTACGTCGTTCGCGTTTTTGCCGAAATAAGCGAGACTGGCCTCCTCAACGCCATATAAGCTTCCACCATACGGACTTTCGTTTAAATAAAGTGCGAGAATCTGGTCTTTGCCGATAACACGCTCGAGTTTTATGGCGAGAATCATTTCAACAATTTTTCTGGATACGGACTTTTGTTGAGTGAGGAGCGAGTTTTTTATTACCTGCTGAGTAATAGTAGAACCGCCTTGGCTGAACCTGCCAGATGTTAAGTTGACCCAAGTGGCGCGGGCTAACGAGAGTGGCTCTATCCCTATGTGATGATAAAAGTTCGAATCTTCAATGGCTACAGTCGCGTTTTTTATATTTCTTGAAATCTGGTCACCCGAGACAACTGTTCGTTGTATGTCTTGGTGCGCGTCAAAAAGCAAAATTTTTCCGGTTTTGTCATAAATCTTCGTCGACTGCGTAATTAAACGTTCATTGAACGAATTAAAGTCTGGGATAGTGAGGGTGGAGACCCATATCATAAACAAGCCACTCAAAATAAGGATGAACGCAAGCAGGGCGAAAGCGAGTTCTTTCAGATGATGCCGTGTTATTTTCTTTGTTCTGCGCCATAGTCGTTTGGACCAGGGTACATTATGTGTTGTGTGCGAAACGAAGTCTTTCATAAACTTATTAAAGAATGCTAGCATGATTTTCGGGCTTCTGATAGGTTTGAGCAAGGAAAAACTTTTGGTTTTAGCGCTTTTCTGCTTTAATTACGATAAGCGAGGAGCGCGTGGAGATGTAATCATCCACACGACGTCCGAGTCGAAATCGGAAAAAGGACTCGTGAACTTATTGAGAGATGGACGACAAAGAAAAAATTGTAGATGACTTGCTTGCGCGCAGTATTGCGCTTGTTTTGCCATCTAAGGATGAGCTCAAAAAAGCATTGCTATCTGGGGAAAAATTGAGGATTTATTCCGGCTATGATGCAACTGCTCCAAAACTTCACCTGGGACATAGTACCAATTTTATTTTACTTGAAAAATTAAGGAGGCTCGGGCATGAGATTGTTGTACTTTTTGGGAACTTCACGGCTCGCATAGGAGACCCGTCTGATAAAACTGCGGCCAGAGTAAGATTAAACGAAGAAGAAGTCGAGAAAAATATAGGAACATGGAAAGAGCAAGTTAGCCCCATCCTTAACTTTGATGATAGTGAAAATCCGGCAAGAATTGTAAGGAATGCAGATTGGCTTTCTAAACTTACATTCGAAGATGTGATAAATTTGTCTTCCAATTTTACCGTTCAGCAGATGCTCGAGCGCGATATGTTTCAAGCGAGGCTTAAAGAAGAAAAGCCGATTTACCTACACGAGTTTTTTTATCCCCTTATGCAGGGTTACGATAGCGTACATTTGAATGTAGATGTGGAAATAGGGGGCACAGACCAGACGTTCAATATGCTTATGGGGCGGACACTGCAACGTAAATACCACAATAAAGAGAAGTTTGTGATTTCCACAACGCTTCTCACTAATCCCACAACTGGCAAAAAATTAATGAGCAAAAGCGAGGGCGGATATATAGCGCTGAATGACAACCCGCGCGACATGTTCGGCAAGACCATGTCGCTTCCCGATGAAACAATAATTCAGATGTTTGTGGACTGCACTTTTGTTCCATTGTCAGAAATAGGTGAATTCGAGAAAGCAATGGACTTGGGAAATGTGAATCCTCGCGATCTTAAAATGAGACTCGCAGAGGAGATAACGCGGATTTATCATGGCGACTCAAAGGCTTGGGCTGCACGAGATGACTTCAATGCCGCTTTCAGAGATAGGGGGATACCACAGAATATTCCTGAGTTCTCATGTAATTCAGGCACGCTATTCATAGACATCGCCACGGAAGCAAAGTTGGTTTCTTCACGGAGCGAGTACAAACGCCTAGTGGGGGAAGGAGGAGTTAGTTTCGGTGAGGCAAAAATAGATGATTTCGCTACTGTGGTTGGTCGGGATGGAGTTTTCAAAATCGGCAAACACAAGTTTATTAAAATAGTCCTGAAGTAATTAACCTAAACAAAAATGGCCCAGAGATAGCCATTTTTGTTTAGGTTAGTCAGATTCTTCGTCGTCTATGTCTTCTTCAAAATAGTCAGTGGGTTCGTCGTTTCGATCTATGCCGTATTTACCCTTGGGCAGGCCGTCGGCTTCTTCGTCGTCATCGAGGACTTCGTCATCTGGCAGTTCAACCGGACGCTCAACTGCATCGATGCCACCTTCATCTAACTCAACGGGTTCTGCTGCTGGTTTCACCGAATCAGCCTCCTCGTCACCTGAATTAATTTTCTTCTTCTTGTCTTCTTTCTTTGCCATATGCAAATTTGTTTTAACTGCTCTTAATTCGAGGATAATTTCCTCATGTGTAATCTTTTATCAGAACTGAATATTTTATGCAACTTTAGCAGAAAGAAAATTGTGGAAAATTATACAAATCTAGACTGAGCCAAACACGTCAGACCAACCGCGATCGCGTCGTACTCGTCATCATGTTTGATTTGCTTTTCTATTTTAAGAAGTTTGTGGAGCATGTCGGTAACTTGTTTTTTGTCCGCTCTGCCGTAACTCGCGACTGCCAGCTTAACTTCATTTGGCGCGAACTCTTTAAAGGTTAGACCATTGGAACTTGCAATATAAGTAACCATGCCTTTGACCTCGGCGACATTGAGAGCTGTCTTCTGGTTTGCCGCGAAAAAAAGTTTCTCAATCGCGAGTACATTTGGCTTCCATTTTTTTATAACTTTCTCAAGTTCTCGGCCTAATAATAAAAGTCGTTCGTTGAATTCAATTTTTGGAGTGATTACACAGTCGGAGTAGAGGAGTGAATCTTTTTGGGCTATTCGTTCAAGTACGGCAATCCCCATACGCTCGTAGCCGGGGTCCACTGCCAAAACCCGGAGGGTTTTGGGTGAGTGAGTAGTTTGTAGTGAGTAGTTCCTAGTGAGCACGGACTTATTCTACAACCTACAACCTACAACCTACAACCTACAACCTACAACCCGTCTTGGTCTATTCTGCCGCACTATGCCAAACGTCCTCAATATCCTCGTGTTCTTCGAGGAGATCCAAAAGTTCTCCAAGTTTTTCACCGTCTTCAGGCGAGAGAGGTAGTGGCGAGTTTGGCACCCATTCACCTCCGACTTTTGTAAATGCCCATGTGGTCGAACCCGAACCACCGAGCGAGCCTCCGTGTTCACTAAGCAGATGCTTTATTTCCGCATTTGTTCGATTTTTGCTGTCTGTGATACCGGTGATAATAATAGCGACACCTCCGGGTCCGTAAGCTTCGTACATTACTTCGGTTATTGATTCGCTTCCGGCACCCATGCCTTTCTGTATGGCGCGTTCGATATTGTCGTTTGGGAAATTAGACGCTTTCGCTTTTTCAATTACAGCACGAAGGCGAGGTGAGTTCCTATCGCCTTTTGCAGCTTTCGATTCCATGGCAATCTGTTTTGCAAAAACCGAAAAGATTTTGCTCTTTTTGGCGTCCTCGGCACCCTTCTTGTGCTTGATCTTTGACCATTTATTGTGACCTGACATGGTTTGTATATGGTATATAGTACATAGTATATAGGAAAACTCAATATTTTATTCAGCGAGGATTAATGGGTTGGAGTTCACTATATACTATGTACAATTTACTATATACTTTCCCCCTATATACCCATCCGAGTTTGTTTGTCATCAGGTGCTGGAAATCCAAGATGCTCGTATCCCTTCGACGTCGCCACTCGTCCTCTCGGCGTGCGCTCGATCATTCCTTGTTGGAGTAGAAATGGTTCGTACACATCTTCAATAGTTGCTTCTTCTTCTGATGTTGCAGCTGCAAGAGTGCTGACTCCCACGGGGCCACCGTTGAACTTTTCAATAAGTACTGAAAGTATCCTTCTGTCAGACGCAGTCAGTCCAAGCTCATCCACTTCGAGCATATTGAGCGCTTCTTTTACCGTCTTTTTGTCTAGTTTTATTTTGTGTACTTGTGCATAGTCGCGACAGCGTTTTAGAAACTGGTTTGCAATGCGCGGAGTACAACGACTGCGAGCCGCGATCTCTTTACATGCATCGTTTTCAGTATCAACACTTAAAATTTCTGCAGAACGCCTTATGATTTTCTCTACTTCATCCGGAGAATAAAACTCCATGCGAAAAGTTCCTCCGGAAAAACGTGAACGAAGCGGGGAAGAGAGTAGAGCCATGCGTGTGGTGGCGGCAATTAGAGTAAACGGCGGAAGTTCGAGCTGGATTGTGCGCGCTGATGGACCTTTGCCAATAATAATATTGAGTACGCCTGACTCCATGGCCGGGTAAAGTACTTCTTCTATGGTTTTGTTTAATCGATGTATCTCGTCAATGAAAAGTATGTCTCCAGCCTGTAGGTTCGTAAGGATCGATGCAAGGTCTCCGACTTTTTCTACGGCAGGACCGGAAGTTACCTTCATTTGAGCGGAAAGTTCTTTGGCAATTAGATGCGCGAGGGTTGTTTTGCCAAGTCCGGGCGGGCCATAGAACAAAAGATGTTCCGGCGGGTGGCCGCGTTCACGCGCCGCCTGCAGAAGAATTTTCAAATTATTTTTGATGTTTTCTTGCCCGACGTACTCTTCCCAAACGGCGGGTCTAAGCGCGCTATCAAGAAAGCGATCATCCATCTGACCTTGGTTTTTCTCTTTGCTAGAGCCGTTTTTTGGCGCGCTACTGCTTGACATGTAAATTTTATTATGCTATTCTCGAACCAGTAACATTTATGCTCCAGAGTCTGAATCTCTAGGCGATTGAGTTTTACCGCTCACGGGTTTTGCTCTAAGGACGTTTCGGTTTCCACGCTTGTTCGCGGAAGTGCTTGGACTATCCTTAAGTTTCAACCTAACTCTTCTGTCTTTGGCAGAGGAGGAATCGCCTAGAGATTTAAATTCTCGAGTTTCCGCCATCTGGCGGATTGTAAAAAAGAACTCTTGTCCCGTTAGAGACAGTTTCCCATTATGGCCTTAGAAACGAGGTCTCAAATGGGGGCTTCTCCCACCCTAGCACTTAACTCTGTGGAAGCAAGTGGATACTAGTTCATTGCTATTTTCCAACTCCGTACAAATCGACCACGCGGTCGAGTTCTTCAACTGATGTTATCCCTTTGAGCACTTTAAGCACTCCGTCTTGGCGCATATCGAGAATGCCTTGAGGTCTTGCCGCTACAACAATGTCACGTTCGCTCGGGTTGTTTATAATTGCTGTCTCGACAGCTTTGTTAGAAATAATGGCTTCAAAGAGCCCAATGCGCCCTTTGTAGCCAATGCCGTGACACGCCCCGCAAGTTTTACCATCCGCCGGCGGCACCCAAACTTTTTCAACAGTTGGAATTTTCTCCCCGGTTTCCGGCGCGATGCCTGAAAGAATTGTTTGGATAATTTTCCACTGATCAGCTGATGGTGCGACAGCGACTTTGCAAGTTTGGCAGAGGCGGCGAACCAGACGTTGCGCGATCGAGATACTAATGGCTGAAGTAATAACTTTCGGGTTCACGCCAAGGTCAATGAGGCGGGGATAGGAGCCGGCTGCGTCGTTCGTGTGAAGTGTCGAGAACACCAAGTGTCCGGTAAGCGAGGAGTTTATAGCAATCTTCGCTGTCTCAGTGTCTCTGATTTCGCCAATCATAATTACGTCAGGATCTTGACGCAGTACCGAGCGGAGCCCTTCGAGGAATGTGTAGCCTTTCTCGTCATTCACCTGCGTCTGTTCGATACCTTTCACGTGGTATTCGATCGGGTCTTCGATTGTAATTATCTTTATCGCAGGGTCGTTGATTTTTTTCAGGCAGGCGTAGAGCGTTGTTGACTTACCGGATCCCGTTGGTCCTGTCACCAGCACCATGCCATTAGGCTTCAAAATTTCCTTGTTTAAAATGTCTAGGAGTTTGGAACCGAAGCCCATGTCTTCGAGCGCGATATTGAGTGACGCTGGGTTTAGAATACGGAGCACTATAGATTCTCCGTACCCTCCCGGAAGTACGGAAGTACGGATTTCAAAGCTGTCGCTGTCTAAGTTTATTGTCAAACGTCCATCTTGAGCACTCTGCTTAACGTTAAGTTTCAAACCGGAAATCAGCTTTACGCGTGAAAGCAACAGTAGATATATTTCCTTTTTGAAATCAGAAATGTCGTGGAGCACGCCGTCCAAACGAAAACGCAAACGCACGGTCGTCTCTTGCGGTTCGAAGTGAATATCAGAGGAGTTCACCGCAATCGCACCGGCTAATATAATTTCCAAGATTTTTGAAATTCCTTGCCCCTGCTCTTTTTCAGAACCGACTATCTCTTCTATGTGTTCCTGTAAGTCTACAACGGTATGAATCTTGTCCATGAAATATTTCAGGTGTTCTGAAGATATCTCAATGAGGCCCGCCTTGGTGCTTAAAGCGTCAGACACTTCCTTGTACCTATCCCATGCTCGTTTTAGGCTCGCTGGGGACACCATGTACATAGTAACTTTGTAATGGTCTCGGCTAAGGTCTTCAAGAATGCCGGGGATAAGTTCTCCGTGAGGCGATAATACTGCGAGGCTTAACTCTTTGCCTTGAAGTTGAAATGCTGCCACTTCCGAGCGTCGTGCGAGTTCTTCGTCGATGACTTTAAGCGCGTCGGTATTTATGGAAGTCCTTGAGAGATCAGCATAGATAAGCTTGTATCTGGCAGCGAGGATCTGTGCCAGCTCCTCGGCCTCTTTGAGCTTGAGATCGTCTATTTTTTTTGTATTCAGTGTGTCGTCGAATGGCATACGAATTAGTATATAGTAAATAGCATATGGTATGTAGGGGAATACACACATGTCAGGAATTTTCAACTTACAATTTTGCAGTTTTCAATAAATTTTTAATTTTCAAATCTTGAATTGCGCGTGGTTTTATAACTTTACGCTGAAAATTGAAAATCGAGCCTTGAAAATTTGCTCGGGACTTGTCCATTGACAGAGTACCTAAAAAAAGGTAGCATATAACGTTTTAATTTAACACAAATTATATGCCCCAAAAATACAAACTTTTAAGTTTCGTAACAGCAGTTTTGATGCTTGTTTCCTTCGTGCGCGTAGCAGAGGCCGGAACACCTGCTTGTGGAACGTATGATCCTTCGTATGGTTACGGAGATTGCTCTACTAATCCCTCGACCGTTACCGGTACAAATAATGCAGGAATCAATAACACTAATCGTACCGTTACCTACGACAATACCTACTACAACAATTCAAGTAACGTAATAGGAAATTTGCCTTGGGGCACGAGCAATAGTTCGTCTAATACTACAAACACGGTATATACTCCATCAAACTATACGACTGTTACGTATTCACCAGCTCCAGCCTATGCCCCAGTAGCGAATTACGGTACTCCTAATTATGCGCCTTCTTACGGCAATATTCCTTACGGCGGGTATATGCCAACCTACAATTATGCTCCAAGTTATAACGACGGATACGGCTATAACTACGGGTACAACAATCATAACTACTCAAACAATTCGGGCGGTAGCGACGCGCTGGATTGGAT
Source organism: Candidatus Vogelbacteria bacterium (assembly GCA_016215335.1). Taxonomy (GTDB): domain Bacteria; phylum Patescibacteriota; class Minisyncoccia; order Phycocordibacterales; family JACRKE01; genus JACRKE01. Next base: position 53,670 of record JACRKE010000037.1, read on the forward strand.
CTACGCGATTGGTTCACTTGCGAATATTTTCGGAGGTGGCAATTCGGGATATGGCGGAGGTTATGGTGGCTATGATGATTACGGTTATGGAGGCGGTTACGATGATTATGCCTACAACGGTGGTTATGATTATAATGACAGCTATTACGGTGGCTATGATGATTACGGTTATGGTGGCGGTTCAAGCTGGGATAACTATACAACGGACTATGGCACCTCTTGGAACTATGGCGGGGGATCGTCCTGGGATGACTATACAACGGACTACGGCACTGGCTGGAACTACTAAATAAATTGCGACACGATGGGTATTGACATAGTATTACTGGTGTGGTAGGGTATGATTATGAAAAATATATACATCAAAATAGCCTTATTTGTAAGCATAATTCTCGCACCCGTGGTTTCTTCGGCGAGCAATATGCTTGATCCATATCCGATAAACGCGAATGACAATCGTTCTGTTTATAACGCATCAGTAACAACATCTCTTGCACTTGCAGGGCGTAATCAAAATCAGGTTTATACAACCATACCCGCAGTTACTCAACCCGCGCAAGTTACAATACCGGCTCAGACAATGTACACTACGAATACAGTACAAAATACAACACAGCCCGCAGCAGTTTATACTAATTACAGTAATCTATCAGCAAATTCAGGTATTCAAACTTATGTAGGCGTAGGAACAAATAACAATAGTTACGCGAACAACAATTACACTGTCGCACAGACAGCACAGCCTGTTTACGCAAACTACACAAACATTACACAGCCGAACACTGCTTCAAACAGTTGGACGTACAACCTTCCAAATCAGTCACTTGTGCCTGCATCAGTGGCGGGGAATCAGTACGCTTTTTCTAATCAGAATCTCGTCGCCATGGATACGAGCTATAAATATAGTTACGCAAATTCTCTCCCAAGTTATTACGGAGCAGGTGCGACGAGTGGTGTGTACACAGTGTACGGAGGACAGAACTACGATGCCTCGAACATTTACAACAGGGGCTTAGCTCTCGCTACCGGCACAACTCACAATACAAACAGACCGAATATGTCAGGAGTATCATCGGGCGATTGGGTCCAAACCTCCGGGCTAGCAAACTCCAATCAGTATTCGAACAGGAGAGTGTCAGGGCATTTGCCTTGGTAAAAGACTCCACTCGCACCCTTTTCTGGGTACGGATATTTTCTTGCTAGAAAATTCCTCGTGCTCGCGCCGTCGCGCTCCCAAGTCCCAGAAAAGGGTGCGAGTTCCGTCATTGCTTATTTCAAAACATCAAAAAACTGTCTTCTGGGCAGTTTTTTGATGTTTTGAAATGGGCTTATCCACATCTAAAACTTGCAAATAGACAGGGGGGTTTGTTGCTTGACAGTTGTCAGCTAAATGTTATACAATAGGCTTGGAAAACTAACTAATTTTGGCCGATGAAACGGCCACGACATCGAGCTCTAGGAGGGCCACGATGAAGTATCTTGAGAACCTTTTCAAACTATTTGTTCTGGTTTGTATTTCCGTGAGTTCGGCTGGTGCGGATTGCCATCCGGGCCATGTTGGCAGTGCGGGCTCGACGTCTTCGACATCGAGCCCGAGGATCGTATCCGCCGCGAAACATAAAGCGGCGCGCCAACACAGGTCGGCCCCGAGATCGCGGGTGACGGAGGCGCCCGTGGAAGCCCCTGAAGCTGTTATGCACCGCTTCTCTCGGACAAGTTTCCACGTCAGAGACGAGTCGAGTGCTGGCACCGCGGCTCGCATGATTCGCGACTGGCTTGCGGGCAAGAGCTCGTCGAGTCCAATGCGGGCGGGTGTGACTCGTGAAGAGTACGCTGAAGCGCTCGGCTGCTCTTCGCCCGAAGAGGCAGCGCAGAAGGTGGCTGGCATGCACCTATACCACGTTGACATAACTATTACCCAGGATCTTTTCGAAATGGCCTACTTGGCCGCAGACGAGAGGGTCCACTGGGCAAGTTATCGGTCAATGCCGGAGGGGACGTGGGCCTTGTTCGACAAGGAGTCGTCCATCGGGATTGACCTTGGCGACGAGCACGACCCAAAGCGAGGGGGGTGCTTCAACCCTTTCCGGTTCCATCCGGAGGAGGTCGAGCATCAGGAACCGCCACCTGAGCACATGCACGTCGCCAAGGGCAACATGCCGACTCAGTGTCGGCAGCGATGCTCGGAGGGCTTCATGTCTGCTCCGCCACGCCGGGTGCAGATTCGAGAAGCTCGACCACGCTACGCATCGGCGACCTATCGGCAGCCGCCTCCAAGGTTCGTGATGCGGCCGCAGTTCAAGCGGCGGCAGTTCAGGCAGTACAGGCCGCATCAGTACCGCGGTCCGCACTTCCGCCAGGCGCCGCCGCAGATGGTGCGTACGCGCCGTGGTCCGCCCCAGCCGGGACCTCAATGGCGCGGCGTTCCACGAAGTCCGGTCTATATTCCACCCCAGGCTCGTGGCGGACCGATGAACCCCTACAGCCAGCCGTTCAATCCGGTACCCCGGTCTGGCGGTGGACCGACGAACCCTTACGGTCAGCCATTCCAAGGTCTGTCTCGAGGTGGTGGGCCGGCGAGTCCTGGCGGAGGGTTCAACCCTCTGCCACGGAACTACTAGAGAACCAGAACAAGAAGTACCCGAACTATCCCAAAACAAGAAGCCTTGCTTCCTAATGCATTTGGAAGCAAGGCTTCAAAGCCTGTTTGGCGGATAGTCCGGGCCAAACCCAAGGGCGGCGAGCACTTGCTCGCGGGTTTCAGTGGAAGGAGGACGATATGACAGCGAGAGAGCGCATGTCCCGCCCGACTTCCACTCTCTCATTAAGTTGTTGACTAAGGCTTAAAGTAAGCATAGCCTAGTCGAGAACTTATAAGAGAATTCAACAGGACATATACAATTTCGTCTTTACGAAGCAATCGGGCCATGGCGGTCCATGGGTCTCAATTGCTTCGCGTTAGCTCGCAAAGACGTCCAAATTGTGAATCCTTCGAGCATATTAATGAGTAATTTAAACATTATGAAAATAGATAAAATCTTTAACAAGCGAGCCATCGCGCTCTTCACGTTTCTGTTTTCAATAATATTGCCACTTCAAGCGAGTGCATATGCCGCCATGAATACGGATCCGCAGGATTACCCGACAGTGGCAGTAGTTAATGTTCGCACTAACCCTGTTCCGTCACAAACTGTATGGAGCACATCTGAAACCGCGCGACCTGGTGACCCCATGAATGTCCGTATCTATTTTCACACTGACAATGCATCCACCGAGCCGGCTCGTCAGGTACGCGCCAGGATTCAGATGCCAACTGGCAACTCGACCCAGTTCACAATTTCTGGAAGCGTTGGTGGAACAAACACTAATCTTTCGACTGGTCAATCAACTATTACACTAAACCCCGCCGAACAGCAGCATATTATAATCCGACCGAATTCAGTGAAGTGGTTCCCAACTCAAGCATCGATACAAGCCAACCAACCTGCTCCATTTCCTAATGGTCAGACAGGAGATGAAATTTTCACAAGCGGTGGAGTACTACTCGGTGATGTTCCTGGTGGGTGGCCGAATCAAGGCGCGATAGTCGCTGATTTTTGGATCAGTAATGACGCGCCCGTAGCGCCCGTTGTTACAACCAATCCCGCAACCAACGTGACCGTGAGTTCAGCAACACTGAATGGTAATGTCACAACGAACGGTGCCCCAGGAATGACCGCATGGTTTGATTGGGGGACTGACCAAAACAACCTTTCGAATCGCACTCAAGTCATTTCGACATCGGGCGGCGTCTATTCGGCAAACTTGAACGGACTTTCCTCAAACACAACTTATTACTTTAGAGCATCCGGCAAGGCATCAGATTCAGTGCAAATTTTCAGCGGTGCTACATTGAATTTCACCACAGGTAATAACCCCGCATCAGTCTGTCCAGCAGTGACTACCTCGCCGGCAACATCCGTCACTCAAACTTCCGCAACTATTGGGGGGTCAATAACCGGAACTTCGGGTTCGACTGTTACTCGTTGGTTTGATCTTGGTAATTCGCCTTCAAATTTAGGACAATTTACTCAAGAGATTCCAGCAAATGTCGATGGATCAGTTTCGCAAAATCTTTTCAACCTTCAACCAAATCAGATCTATTATTACAGATTAGTTGCAAGAACATCTAATCTTTCATGTCCGGGTGCCGTGAACGGTATTATATTGGGGAACGCTTTGAACTTCACAACGGGAGCGCAAGCACAGGGCATAAGCGCCACCACAAATCCGGCAACTTCGGTAACTCAGGCTTCAGCAACCCTAAACGGTGCCACTACCTTGAACGGTAACACCAATGTTACGCGATGGTTCGAATGGGGCCCAACTCAAGGACTTGGTGTGCTTACAGCGCCACAGAATGCTTCGGACTCGAACTATCAGGACGCGATCGGCAATCTAAGCCCAAATACAACTTACTATTTCCAAGCTGTTGCGAGAACACAAACAGGTCAAGTGGCGAGAGGTGTCATACTGCCGTTCGCTACACAGGGTACGGTTAATAGTTGTCCCACGATAACAACTTTATCGGCTACCAACTTAACCATAAACGGTGCCACATTGAACGCGACTGTTTCGGGTATTACTGGCATTGGCCCAGGCATGTGGTTTGAATACGGCCCAACAACAAGCTACGGTTACACCACAACCATACAAGCTCCGCAGAATGGTCAGAACCAAGCTTTCGCCGGAAATCTGACCCCCGGCCAGACGTATTTCTTCCGTGCCATTCTGCAAGCACCTAACTGTGCAGTTACAAATGGAGGTCAGATGTCATTTACACTTGGGCAACAAGCACAAAATCTTTCCGTTACAACTCAATCTGCTACGAATGTAACGGTGAGTTCTGCGACGTTGAACGGTTACCTAACCGCATCGAACTATTCGAACGTCACAAGGTGGTTTGAGTGGGGCACGAACTCTTCATACGGCAATCGCACAAACACCCAGTCCGCTTATTCCGCCGGAAATTTTAGCGATTACATTTCCGGACTTTCGCAGAACACTACTTATTTCTTTAGGGCAGTGGCACAAGATGGCAACGGGAATGTCGCCTACGGTTCACAGCTTAACTTCACCACTCCATCATCTGGCGGTAGCGCTAACTTCTATAGTTGTCCTAACTACACCATAGGAACGCTTACGGCTTCTCCAATTGATTCAACTTCCGCATACTTGAGAGGAGTTGTGAATTCAAACAGTTCGAGTGGTTATAGTTACACAACATGGATTGAATACGGTCCGACAACTTCCTACGGCATGTCCACAACTCGTCAATATAATTCTGGAGGCACATTTACCCAGTTAGTAGCAAATCTTCAGCCCGGAGTGATTTATTATTACAGGGCAGTGGCCCAGGTTGAGAATAACGGTTACTCCGGGGGTTACTTCAACAGTTTCTTCTGCGGTTATCAGAACATCCAGTATGGAAATTCACTTACAGTGAGCACCCAAAGTCAGACGTTCGTTCCTTATGTACAGCCGGTGATTCAGCCGCAGCCTGTAATTATTCAACAGCAAATTACGCAAAGCGTAATTACCCAACCTGCAACATCAATAACTCAAACCGCTGCCAGAGTGAATGGTGTTGCGACAATTAGTAATGTTCCCACAAATGGATGGTTTGAGTGGGGTACGAGCGTTAACCTTGGCAGTCAGACCAACCCAGCGGATCTTGGTAACTACTCTTCAAATACTTTCTACGCGAACTTAAACAGTTTGCAGCCAGGACAGACCTACTATTTCAGAGCGGTTATTCAAAACAAGCAAAACGGTAATACCTTAAAAGGCGACGTACTCTCGTTCCGCACCCTTACTCCGGTTTACGTTCCACCTGTTTACGATTACACGCCACCGGTTAAACCAAGTACCGCTCCAGTAAAATTAACGATTGCAAAGGAGGCTCAAAATATCTCTTCTCCAAATGGAGGTATTGGATGTTCAGACGCTGTGACTGCAAAAGCAGGAAACACAATCGCGTACTACATAACAGTAAAAAATAGCGGAGGGGTAGAGGCAAATGGTGTCTTGGTTAAAGATGTAATGCCTGATTTCCTACGGTTTAGAGCTGGAAGTGATAATGCCAGATATGATGAGTCATCGAGAGAAGTTTCTTGGAATATCGACCTTCGCGCCGGTGAGACAAAGCAGCTGCAGGTTCAAGCATTAGTCGACCGCGTAACAGAGAATAAGACAGTAAAGAATACAGCATCAATAACTTACGGCTCAACGGTAAAGCGCTCAGGTACTCCATGTTTGATAATCATGGTGGACCCCGTAACTCTCGTGTTGTCACCCGACAAAAACTCCGTAAACGCTGGTGACACTCTTACGTACACTGTAATCTACAGAAATAGTAGTGGTGCAAAGATAAGTTCCGCTGTACTTCGAGTATTGCTTCCTGCGGACACGACACTCATTTCTGCGGAAAAGGGAACGATTTCTTCATCTGACGGCACGATCGTTCTAACCGTTGGCGACATGCAGCCAAAAGAGGAGGGAAGATTTAGAATTACAGTCAAGATTGGTAATACTGCAGCGGCAGGGTCAACTTTGACTGCGGTACTTGTAATGGATTATCGCGATGCTGTCGGGCAGGAACAGGCTGAAGCGCACAGTTTTGTACCAGTATTAATCGGAGGTTCAGCTGCGACTCAGATTCTCGACTCATCCATGGAAAAACAAGGAACGGGTCTCGGAGCTCTGTTCGGTACGGGTTTCTTGCCTCAGACCTTGATTGGTTGGCTCGTGCTCATTGTGATTTTACTCGCTCTCTACTTCATTGGACGTAAGATTTTGAATCCGAATGCTGGAGTAAGTAAAACAGACGTAATCGTTAAATAATCCTTACAGCTAAAGAGGCCACCAGGATCTCATAAAAGCACAAAAATACCCCCCTCCGCCCATTGGCGGAAAGGGGGTATTTTTGTGCTAAACTATTTCAAATGGCAAGACAAGTTATAACCAAAAGCCTAAAGGAAACACATGATGTGGCTCGCGGGTTTTACTCGTGGCTTACGCAACAACCGAATGGGTCCGGTACTGGGCATATTGTGTGTCTCAGGGGTGATCTTGGTGCTGGCAAAACGTCATTCACCCAGGGTCTCGCTCTGGCCATGGGGGTAGAAGATAATATCACAAGCCCTACGTTTGTGCTCATGAAAAAATACAAAGGCCTTAACGAGAAAAATTTAGTTCACTTCGATGTGTATAGGCTTGAGAATTCAAAAGATCTCGAGCCTCTTCGATTTGAAGAATATGTCGGAAACTTGAACAATATAGTTGTTGTAGAATGGCCGGAGAAGATTGGCGAAGCATTACCGGCACACGCGCATACAGTGCTTTTTAAATTTATAGATGAAAATACCAGAGAGATAACCTTGCCCTATGAGTGACCAAAGAAAAAAAATAGTTCTTCTTGATACTCACGCGATTCTTCATCGCGCATACCATGCCCTGCCGGATTTTGCGAGCGACAAGGGAGAACCGACTGGTGCGCTCTATGGCTTAACGGTTTTGCTTCTAAAACTTATCAAAGAATTTCGGCCGGAGATAATCGTGGCATGTTACGATCTGCCGAAACTTACTTTTAGACACGCAAAGTTTGCTGAATATAAAGCTGGTAGAGCACAAGTCGAGGATAACTTAATTTCCCAAATTAGGCGTTCGAGCCAGCTTTTCGAGGCGTTTGGAATTCCTATCGTGGCGGCGCCAGGTTTTGAGGCAGATGACATGCTAGGAACCATTGTAGAAAAGTTGAAAGGTAATAGGAGTTATCAAATTATTATTGCGTCGGGAGACATGGACACTCTCCAGCTCGTGACAGACGATAATGTGGTTGTATATACTCTGAAAAAAGGTATCAACGACACAATAATTTATGACGAGAAAGGGGTAAAAGCCCGCTTCGGTTTTGGGCCTGAACTTTTGCCTGATTATAAGGGGCTTCGTGGAGATCCGACTGACAATATACCGGGGGTGAAAGGCATAGGGGAGAAGACTGCAACGGAACTCATCCTGAAGTTTGGCACGATCGAGAAAATGTACGAAACATTAGAAAAGCACAAAACACAAACCGTACAAAAACCAAACAAAACACAAAACTCAAAAAACAAAAGTTCGTCAAAAAACCAAAACGAATTCGGATTGTCACCGAGGATTTTGGATTTATTACTTGCGAACAAAGAAGAGGCTGAATTTTCAAAAATGCTTGGTACCATCAGACGCGATGCGCCAATTGATTTTTCGCTAGAGCTGAGTAACTTCAAAGATAATTTCAAAATTGAAACAGCCAAAAAGTTTTTAGGCGAACTATCATTTAGAAGCTTAGTTCCGCGACTCAATGAGGTTGCGACCGGAGAAGTTAAGAAACCGCAGATGTCGACAAAACCTAATCATGGAAGCGAGCTCTCTGTTGACTGGGCAGAAAGCCCTGCGAATGCAATAGATGCTGTTGTCCGAGGCGAGACCTCGGACATGCCGATTGTTGACGTAAATTCTCAGCAGTTCAAACGTTCGGCTATTATGTATTGGCTTATTGATTCCAGTAAGACCGATCCGACAGGACAACAGATATTTGAATATACCAAAACTAACAATCTTGAAGACGCGGAAAATTTTTTATTAAAAAAAATTAAAATCGACAAGCTCGAAGATGTGTATAAGGAAATCGAGCTTCCACTTATTCCCATTCTTGAACGAGTAAAAGAACACGGAATGCTCGTGGATGTAGGGTATCTGAAAGAGCTCTCAGATAAATATCATATAGTTTTAAGCCAACTTGAAAAAGATATTTGGGAACTTGCGGGAGGCGAGTTTAATATTAATTCTCCAAAACAACTTGGGGAAATCATTTTCGATAAACTCGGACTGGGTGGTAAGAAAGTGAAGAAAACCGCAACAGGAAACGCTTCGACCAAAGTGGAAGAATTGGAGAAGCTAAAAGGCACTCATCCTATTATTGAAAAGATCATGGATTATCGAGAATACCAAAAGTTACTCTCAACCTATATTGACTCTATACCGGAACAACTCGGCAAGGATGGCAGACTCCACTCAGATTTGATTCAGACTGGTGCCGCAACGGGTAGAATGTCGTCTCACAATCCAAATCTTCAAAATATTCCCATTAAAACTGAACTAGGCAGGGTAATTAGGAAGGCATTTGTTGCGAGCCTCGGATTTGTGCTCGCCGCCTTCGACTACTCGCAAATTGATCTACGCATGGCGGCACTGCTCTCTAGGGATCCGCTGTTTATAAAAATATTTCAAGGCAAGAATGATGTACATACGAGTGTGGCGTCTCTTGTATTTAAAGTTGCACCAGAGAAAGTGGATCGTGAGATGCGAAGACGGGCTAAAGTAATAAACTTCGGAATATTGTACGGTATGGGAGTGAATGCGCTTAAACAAAATTTAGGCACAGAGAGAAAGGAAGCCGAAGAGTTTTACAAAATGTATTTTGAACAGTTCCATGGGCTTCGAGAATATCTTGATTCTCTAAAAGAGTTTGCCAGAAAAAACGGCTACACCACAACCTTTTTTGGCCGCAGGAGATACTATCCAAAAATTAAATCCCCGATGCCTTTCGTCCGAAGTATGGAAGAACGTATGGCTATGAACGCGCCAATACAAGGCACCTCTGCCGACGTGATTAAACTTGCCATGAGCAAGGCGGATGAAGAACTTAAAAAAGCGGGCATTGAAACTAAAGTTTTTCCACTGCTTCAGGTGCACGATGAACTAATATATGAAATAAAAAAGGGTGTAGAGAAAGAAGCTACTAAAATAATAATTAAAGCAATGGAAAGCGTGCTCGACGGGCCGGTACCACTCGAAGTACATGCATCTTTAGGCAAGGATTGGGGAACTCTCGTTGGTACTAATATAGTATATTGTACATAGTATATAGGGATGAAAACCTTGTAGCTCTCGAAATAATCTTAAATTTACCTATATACAATTTACTATTTACCATATACTAACCCGATGATTCATATAATCCACGGAAAAGATCAATCGAAAGCTTACAAACGCTTTTGTGAAGTCTCAAAAAAGATTCAGACAGATGATCCGACTCTTGCTCTGTATAATTTTTCACCTGAAAATTTCGTCGCATCATCACTCGATGAACTCGTGCAAGCCCAGTCACTTTTTGGTGGAGGACACTTGGTGCTCGGAGAAAATCTGCTAAGCAATACTAACTTAAGCGGGGCCATACTTGCATCTCTCGAAAACTTGAGCCTATCACCCCATATGTTTGTGTTTTTTGAAGAAGAGCTGAACAAAGAAATCTTAGAGAAAATTAAACCACATGCCAAAGTTGAAGAGTTTACAATGGCAAAAGGTTGGGACAAAGATCTGGAGAAGCCGGTTTATGCTCTTCAAGATGCTATTGGAGCGCACGACAAAAAAACAATTTGGGTTTCATATCAAAAAGTGCTTTATGCAGGTTTCGCTGAAGAGATGATCTTCTGGAAACTGGCAAAATATTTGAAAAACTTGCTTGTTATTCAAAGGGGAGGCGGGATGTCTGAAATCGGAACCACGAGTGAATATTATTTCGGAAAGTTAAAGGCTCAGTCGAGTAAGTTTAAAGACAAAGAGTTAATTACCAAACTGGGTGACCTGATTTCAATCTGGCATGATTCGCACAGGGGACTTTGTGACTTTGATCTGGCACTAGAGAGATGGGTACTTGGGATTTAAATTTTCGATCGGCATTTACTTATCACTAAAACGTGATAGTATGTTCACCGGATAGGAGAAGTTAAAAACTGAAACAACGACCCGGAGTCAAGTGAATTAAGAGGTGCTAGATGCCCATAATACTTGGAGTAGTCGCTACCTTGGTTGCCTTCTTGGTGACTGGAGCGATTCAATGCCAACAATTTACGTTGGCATCATGACAGGTGTAAGTACGGTCTACATCACTAAGGCGTGGCAACGACAGACTTCGCCCGTACTGGTAACGTGGGTGATATTTGCGTTCGCAACAGTCCTCGCACTTTGGACCGCCCTCTCGTTTGGCGAGGCGCTTTCGGTCAACGTTCCAAACTTGCTCGACATCCCAGTAACTTGGGGAGTCGCAGCAGTTCTTGTCTATCGTAGGCGAGACATTAAGTTTTTCCCAGCAGAGAAACTTGATAAGTGGCTCACCGCTCTGTGTCTTGTTGCGACCGTGGTAGTCTTCGTAGAATGGTTGATTAGTCATGATCACAAACACGCGAACAACTGCATTCAGGTGATAATGTCTGTCGCCTATATTCCCACGTGGAGGGGATTGTATAAGGCGGACAAAAACCCAGAAGCTTACGGTGTTTGGTGCGTCATCTTTATCGTATCAGCTCTCGCTATGCTAATGGGATTCTTGCGAGGGCAGGATGTGGCCATGAAGTACGGTATTAGGGCGACGGTGTGCGTGGGCGGAGTGCTGTTGCTCATGGTGCGCCTGGATTATTACCTTCCAACGTTCGCCCTCACAAACGGTACAATTCCGGACTGGCTAAGGAAAAAAGACATTGGTGCATAAAGGCTAACACACGATAGAAAGGAGAGTCTCTATGCAGTGTCCTGAATGTCAGGCGTACAGTGGGAATACTCACGAGACGTGGTGTCCTGGTAGAAGGAAAGAAGAAGAGGTGAAGAATTTCGGTAAAGTGCAGGCATACAGATGTCCGACGTGCCAAGCGTACAAAGGCAACGTGCACGAATCATGGTGCCAGTATCGCAAATAGGAAAGAAGCAGACGAAAGGTTATCAATCCGTGCAGGCCAGACGTAACATCTGACGGCAGAACGTCTTAGATTCTGTCACTATCGACCCCGCCCAAGGCGGGGCCGTTTTCTTTAGTAAATTTAATTTGTCCGCCCACCTGGATTCGAACCAGGGACCACTTCCTTAAAAGGGAATTGCTCTACCAACTGAGCTATGGGCGGGAATAACAAACTAGTCAGAAAACAATACCAGAAAGTTACACTTAAGTCTATACACTTGGAAGCCGAGCTTCCAAGTGATATGATTAAATTATGAGAAACTTAGATTTTGTGGAGGGCGAATATTACCATATTTACAATCGGGGCACTGACAAAAGGTCGATTGTTGAGGATGCTTATGATTCCAATCGTTTTGTTCAGTGCCTTAAGGAGTTGAATGTAAAGGACCCGATTGGTAGTATGTTTGAAAATTCATTTAGGAATAAAGACACATCATCAGAACCGCTTGTTGATATCGTATGCTATTGTCTGAATCCTAATCACTACCATTTACTTCTTAGCCCTCACGTTGAAAATGGAATAGAAAAGTTCATGCATAGACTCGGGACCGCACATACCAAATATTATAACAATAGACACAAGAGAAATGGAGTCTTGTTTCAGGGCAAGTTTAAGGCGGTATATGTAGCGGATAATGACTATTTGCTACACGTTAGTTCGTATGTGAATATTAATGATAGGGTACACCAACTTGGAAGCTCGGCTTCCAAGTTGGTGAGATCGAGCTGGGATGAGTATGTTCTGAACAAGACTGGATTTTGTGTTAAGGATGTTGTTTTGGGTCAATTTAAAAATCCGAATGAGTACAAGAAGTTTGCGGAGGATTCCTTGAGTTCAATGTTAGACAGCAAGAAAGAACAACGGGAGCTGGATAATTTTGAGTTTGACGTATAGGTAGCTTAACAACCCATCTACTTGGAAGCTCGGCTTCCAAGTAGATGGGTATAGGAGTTTTAACAATATGAATCACGAGCTTTGTTTGATACTGCATAACATTCGGAGCGTTTATAATGTTGGGGCGATTTTCCGTACCGCTGATGCTTGTGGTGTGGCTAAGATTTATCTAACTGGCTACACACCAACGCCACTTGATCGCTTTGGCTTGTCGCGAAAGGATCTACATAAAGCGGCGCTTGGAGCGGAAAAAAGTGTAGCTTGGGAGCAGATTAAATCACCAACCCGGCTTGTCCTCAGACTTAAGTCAGAAGGCTTAGAAATTCTTGCACTTGAGCAATCTCCTAAGTCTGTTGATTATAAAAATTCCGAATTAACCAAAAGCTCTGCATTGATTATAGGAAATGAGGTTAGGGGAGTCTCTGAATCTTTACTAGAGAAGTGCGACAAAATTTTAGAAATCCCGATGCGGGGCAAGAAGGAGTCTTTGAACGTTTCTGTTGCTACTGGGATACTGTTGGCTCGTCTATTAAATCTGTAGTGCTAGTCGGTCCTTTAAATGTAGGATCGTAAGTTGTTGGAACAAGCTCCGGGTGTCTGGCTTCGTATCTTTGGGGTCCTCCACCGAAAAGCCAAACAAGGAAAAGAGCAATCATAATTCCAAGAAACCACCATATTGGGTTTCCACCTGATTCGGGTGCTGCCGCCGGTGCTTTGTCTGCCATAGTGTTCGATTTACGAATAAAGATTTACGACTTACGAAACAAGAATAACACACAGGCATATTTTTGCATTATTCGTGAATCGTAAATCATCATTCGTCTGTCGTGAGTTTCTGATGCACGCTGCAGAAGTGGGCGCTACGCTGACCTATGGTGGTACGCTGTATGATTCCCACGCAACTCTTGCGCGTACATTTCTTACCAGTTTGGCGATATGCTTTGTGGAAGTTTTGAAAGGCGCCTTTCTCGCCGTAGACATTCCTAAAGTCGGATGCTGAGTCGCCACCAAGCTCAATTGACTTATGCATAATCTTGCGCATAGCATCAAACATTATTTTAAAGCTCGCACGGGGAACGTCTTTGATTTTTATTTTTGGATGTACATTAGCGACCCAGAGCATTTCATCCGCGTATATGTTGCCAACCCCAGCTACAATTTCTTGATTCATTAAAACTTGCTTGATGGGGGAGTTCTCGCGTTTCAAAAGAAGTTTCTCAAACGTTTGCCAGTTTAACTGTTTCGATATTGCATCTGGCCCTAGTTTTTTGAGCGACGCTACTTTATTAGTTTCAGAGGTTTTCATTAATTCTAAGCGGCCGAATTTTCGCATATCGGAAAATGCCAAATCGTAACCGTTTGAGAGTTTGAATATTAAGTGTATAAAGCGATTGTGCGGGTCGTCGAATGCCCCGCCAAGGACGGACTTCCATGCGACCCCAGAAGCAAGGCTTCCAGACGCATTTGGAAGCCTTGCTTCTGGGCCATTCAATTTCCACTTGCCGTACATTAAATGTCCGGTCATTTTCATGTGAACGAGTAGGGTATAACCATCTTCAAAATCTATTAAGACATTTTTGCCTTGTCGATGGACTTTTGTAACTCGCTTCCCGCCGAGCGCCTTTTTAAAGGCGCTCGGCGTCTGATTTCTAATCTGTCTAGGCCAATCAAGCCAAACTTCCGTAATGGTTTTGCCAGGTAGCTCTTTTTGCAATTGAGTGGCTATTGTATGTACTTCCGGAAGTTCAGGCATAGTTGTTGTTATTTTTTGTAAACTTTTGCGAGTTCCTCCTCTGCGACTTGCAAGTCACTCCAGGGTTGCTTTGTGCCGTTTGGCCCCATTATGTAAGGGTCAGTACCTTTACCGGTTACTATTACTATGTCACCAAACCCCGCTTTTGAAATTGCTTCACGAATTGCTTCACGCCGGTCTATAATAACCTTAGGCTCTTTATTTTTTATTCCACTTGCGACATCTAAAATGATGAGTTTGGGATCCTCGTCATAAGGGTCTTCGTTCGTAAGTATTATTTCATCGCAGTTTTCATCCGCTACCTTGCCCATAAGGGGCCTCTTCCATTTGTCCCTTCCGCCACCACAGGACCCAAGTACGCATATTTTACGCTTATCGGTGTAGACGCCGTAAACTTTTCTAAGTGAATCTTCCGTGTGTGCGTAATCTACAATAACTTTAAATGGTAGGGGAATAATATTTTCGTCTTCATCTTTTATTATTGTCTCTTCCATCCTTCCTGCTACTCCCTTGAACCTCTCGATTGCGCGCTTGATCACGCCCACGTCAATGTTCTGCGTTCTCGCAAAAGAAGCAGCGGCCAGAATGTTATAAACATTGAACTCACCGGGAAGTGAAGTGGTTATTTCTCGGTCCTCAAAAGTAATTTTTGAATTGTCACTTGAAAGATCAAAGGGTTTGGCGTCTTCCAGTCGATAAGTTATCTTTTGTACACCACGTATTGCCAAAAACTTTTCTGATTCTTCCGAGTCTACATTTACTATGATTGTCTTCTGCGGCTTGCTCGATCTTTCGAGCTCCTTTGCGATTGATAATTTGGCGGCTAGATAGGCTTCGTACGAGCCATGCGATTCTAGATGTTCCGGGGTAATATTCGTAAATATAAGACTGTTCATATTTAGAAACTTATGACGATACTGTTTCGCACCTTCGGAAGTCATCTCTATAATTGCATAATCACATGAGGCTTTAACTGCTTCGCGTATAAATTTCTGAATTACAAATCTCCCGGGCATGGTCATTTTGTAAAGGTTCCTCTGTGTTTCGATCCCAATTTTGAAACGTAGAGTTGAGGCTATGGCCGTCTTGTATCCTGCTTCTTCTAAAATTGCACTCACTAATTCAACTGTCGTGGTCTTGCCCTTAGTCCCCGTAATCCCGATTACGAAAATATCTCGTCCAGGATTCCGATAAAGGAGAGAACCTAGAATCGCAAGCGCAAAGTGATACGCAGGCTGGAAAAAATTAAAGACTTTTCTCGGTACAAGTTTTTTAACAAATCGTGTGAGATTTTCGTACATATTATTTGCCAATTTGTCTTAATGCTTCTTTGATGCGTTCGTTAACACCAGTAACTTCAGGCGATATGCGTTTAATCGCATCGCGTGCTTCTTGCAGTGAATAGCCGAGTGATTTTACAGCTTCGAGCACATCCGTGTCAGCGTTTTGCAGGCTTGTTTCGCCTAGACTTTCTCCAATAGTTCCAATTTTATCTTGTAACTCGAGCACAACCTTTTCAGCAACTTTGCGTCCTATACCGGAGACTTTTGTTAGATAAGAAGCATCATTTTTGGTGATGGCATCACGCAATACTTTCACCGGTGCGAGCGATAGTATTCCAAGTGCTTTTTTGGGCCCGATTCCTGACACGGTATTTATTAGTTCGAAAAATTCCAGCTCTTCCTTTTCGATAAAGCCATACATGTCGAGCGCATTTTCTCTTACTGCCAAGTAGGTCCAAACGCTTATCTCTGATTTCTGCCCATGGATTAGAGCAAGCGCATCGGCTGCCATTCCGAGTTTGTAACCGACTCCATTTACGTCTATGATCACCCCTTTTATGTCTTCGTAAACAATTTTGCCTGTTAATTTACCTATCATTCATAAAGCATATCAGGCAAAGCCACTTAAATAAAGCGTAGTAAAAAATTTGATTTATTTGTGAGCTCATGATACTATTACTTATCTTTAACAGGACGAATTAGGATGTAAGATGTAAGATTTAGGATTTACGAATGGGTTTCCATTCTAAATTCACTCTTAAATCTAGCCTCTTAAATCTTAAATCTAAACCAAAATGGCAATCACAAGAGGAGCAAAAAAGGCAATCAGACAAGCTGTCACAAAGCGAGCTTTTAATGTTAAGAGAAAAAGAGAAGCGCACGATGTTTTGAAAGACATTAAGAAGCTTGTGACAGAAAAGAAAATGACCGAAGCGCAAGCGCTTCTCGCCAAAGCATATAAGGCAATTGATAAATCGAAAAAGAGGGGAGTAATAAAGAAAAACACCGCCGCACGACAGAAATCGAATGTAGCAAAGTTGGTGGCGAGTAAATAAACACAATTCGATAAACAAAAAACTGGCCCAGGGCCAGTTTTTTTGTTTATCGAATTTAACTTTTAGTGCAAATATTTTTAAGCAAAAAATAAACTGCAACGAACAAAATTGAGATTATTAGACCGTAAGGAGCAACATTATCCCACCACAGCAGATGAAGATTGACAGGCAGATATACCAGATACCAAGAAATAGCCAATGCAAATATAAACGATGAAACCGTAAAAATTTTGCTTAATTCGGCCATCTGATTTACTGACCGTGCGTAAATAATTTTCCAAATAAAGATGTCAAAAATTAAAAACAAAATTCCCGACAAATTATAAATGGGAATAAAATCGTTTTTAGATGAGAACACGTTTGAAATACCAAGCACAATCAATGCGCACAGTAGTATCCAAAGTCCAACCATTGTAATGAATGCAAGTGTCTTACTGTTTCTAAGTGAAAGTGTCATGTTTTGGTGCTCTCGGACAGAATCGAACTGTCATTTGCCCCTTCGCAGGGGGCTGTCCTATCCGTTGAACGACGAGAGCGTTGACCTACCAAATTAACATATTAAGGCTAGAAACCCAAGTAGTTTGAGATAAAATCGGCGAGCGGGACCTCCATTTTTTCTGCCGGCACGTAACGTCGCATAAAGGCTCCGACTCGTCTCGGGTCTATGTCCGCGAGTGGTATAGAGTGTACGGGTGTAACTGCTCGATTAGAACGAAGTACTAGGTGGTCTCCACCAAGCTCACTTACCCAGAATGCCTCAATATTTTCCATTTTGTAAATTCTTGTACCGACTCTTACTCCTTTTTCCGATAATTCGTACTCCACTGTCCTTGCTTCACGCGAGCCGTGTAAGCAAATGATCGCCGCGCCCAGGAAAACGATTACTGCGAGCATGGGGTTTGCCATGTCGATTGCAAGAATTATCAAAAGCGCCGCAACTATGCATATATTAAAGTACCACTGTCTTTGGCGACTTCGCTCGCGGTTGGCCGTTCGTTGCCATTTAATGTTTTCGAGCGGTTGTTCGGTGTTTTCGTACATTATTTTTCTTCGGTTACCATCGGCTTAGGATACGCTTTGTTGTCGCAACCCGCCTTTTGAAGCTCATCTATTGTAAGCTCCAGACAGTATGTGATTGTGAAGTTCTTGCCGTCTCTGCTCGATTCATAGATGTAGTCGAAGGTGGGTGACATGGGGTCAACAGGAAGACGTGTGCCAAGTACCAGGAAACTTTGTTTAAGTGTTTTCGAAAGTAAATCTTTGCCATCAATTTTTTGCGCCGGATAGACGATGGGGTATATACCATTATACAGATAATACATTTGCAGAGCCGATTGAAGCTCCTTCACGTTGCTCGTTCGACGAATATCGTGAGTCTTTGAAACAAATGTTCGGAGCATGGGCGGAATAATTACGATCGCCACAATAAGCGCCGCCACTGTAACAATGAGCTCAAGCACTGTTACTCCATTTTTGTCGAGTCTTTCGAGCATGTACTGTAAGTATAACATGTACGCCGAGGGCGCGTTGTGAAAAACTAAAACCACCCCAGTCTTTGGCGGGGGTGGCTTTCTGCTTACGAATAACTTAAAAATGAGGAATTTACTCACC
Source organism: Candidatus Vogelbacteria bacterium (assembly GCA_016215335.1). Lineage (GTDB taxonomy): Bacteria > Patescibacteriota > Minisyncoccia > Phycocordibacterales > JACRKE01 > JACRKE01. The sequence continues at coordinate 72,079 of JACRKE010000037.1, forward strand.
CATAACCTTCTGCATCGAGCCACTGTTTGTTGACGCTTCTTGGTTTTCTTTCATGTATTTGTCGCCCACAATCATCATGTCCTTGCCTTGATTCATCATTGAATCATCTTTGTATTTAGTACCAAGTTCTTGCATCATCATTCCGCCGGTTTTCATCATCTCACTCATCTGTTTGATGGCGAGTGACTGCTTTTTCATCATTACAATTGACTCACTCAGCTCTTCGGTGCTCGTATCCTCTGACATTGAGCTAGCACCTATCATGTATCCGGCACCACCAGCCACTATTAATGTCACAACTACCGCCATAATTATTTTGTTCATTTTTATTTTGATTAACTAATATAATTTGCACCTTAGGCCCGAAACGTAAGGTGGTTCGCGCCCACATTTTTTGTTGGTTTTCATTTTTTCTAGAATCCGGACGACTCTTCGCTGCTTAACTTTAATACAGCCTTCTTTCCGAATCGATAAAAGAGGGCCGGAGTTAAGAATAGGGAGATGACCGTAGATGAGATAAGTCCCCCGAAGATCACAACCGAAAGAGGATAAAGCATCTCTTTGCCGGGTTCACCTCCGCCAATCATTAGTGGAATGAGTGCAAGCGCTGTCACCAAGGACGTCATAAGTACTGGCACAACTCTATCGAGGGTGGCCTGGACAATCGTCTCCGGAGTAAACATCATACCTTCCTTTTGTACGAGCGTAAGTCCTCGACCGATGAGCATTATCCCATTTCGAGACACTATTCCGGCGAGTGATATGAAGCCGACCATGTGCGCCAGATTTATAGAGCCACCTGTAATCCATATTCCAATCATTCCCCCAATGAGAACAGTTGGAATATTCGTCATCACGAGAAGCACAATTGGAACTGATCTGAAAGCATGATAAAGCACCCCGAAGATCATTACTATTCCAAGCACTGATACTAGCGCTAACCGTGCCGAGCTTTCCTTCTGACTTTTGTAGTTACCCTCGAATGACAGGGTGACACCTACGGGTAATTTTTCCTTCTCGACAGCGGACTTGGCGGCGCCAACAGCACCCACGACGTCCTTGCCTTGGTAGTTTGCAGACACTATTAGTACTCTTTTTCCACCTTCGTGATCCAAGCTATTACGCCCGCCTTCAATTCTAACATCACCCACACTGCCAAGCGATGCCGCGCCCATGAACGGAAGCGCCAGATCGCGGAGTGATTCTATGTTGCCTTTCGATTCAGGATCAAAGTATGTCACGACGTTTACCGATGCGGGCCCAAGGCGCACTTGACCCAGCTTGTCACCCATTAGTCCCATTTCAATATCGTTCGATACCTTTCCTGACGATAGTCCGTATTCAGCCAGACGGTTTTGGTCTACATATATTCTGAATTCCGGCACGACTGTATTTTGTTGAATGCGCGCGTTCGATATACCCGCTTGCTTTTTAAGTTCCGCAACCACTTTTTTTGCCGCTTCTTCCATCGAGGCCGGATCGTCTCCGAAAACTTTTACAACAATCGGCGCTCGCACTCCTGATAAAAGCATTTCAACGCGATGAGTAATCGGCTGGCCCAAACTGAAATCAGCCCCGCCGAAACGATCAAGCACTGCTTGTAAGTCTTTCATAATTTTTTCCCTCTCATTTTCAAAGCCAGGCTTAATTCCGATTTGGACTTCGCTCGAGTTGGCGCTTCCTCCGTGCGGATCCGCCGGAGCTCGTCCCGCTATATTGCTTACAACACGGACGCCATCCACCTCAAGTAACGCTGTTTCAAGTCGTGCCACATACTCATTAGTCGTCGCGAGCGCGGTACCCGGTGGAAGATAAACCATTGCGACCATCGAACCCTCATTAAATGCAGGGATACCTTCTTTGCCTGCGAACATGTACATGCCTACGGTTACCACGAAAGCAGCCACAACCACAGTAACGATTGTCTTTGTGTTACTGATGCAAGAATATATCCAAGGCGTGATTTTCGCTTTAATCTTCTGTACCAGTTTTGTTTCCTTCTCATGCCCTTTGAGAGATTTGTCGTTTAGGAGTAGTGCCGACAAAACCGGAGTTACTGTGAGCGACACAAACATCGAGGCGAAGAGAGATACGAGATATGCCGTCCCGAGAGCAATAATGAGCTTGCCTTCTATGCCGGGTAAAAAGAATATTGGCACAAACACCACTGCCACGAGAACAGTCGCGTACACAATCGAGTTTCTGACTTCCTTAGATGCCAGGAGGACAACATCTTCTCTGTTTTCTTTTTTGCCAGTTCCGATCCATACGCGAAGTCTGTGAAAAATATTTTCCACATCCACAATCGCGTCGTCAACGAGCTCTCCTACGGCAACCGCAATGCCTCCAAGGGTCATCACATTTATCGAGAGATCAAATGCGCGAAAGATTATTGTTGTGGCAAGAATCGAGAGGGGAATGGCCGTAAGCGTAATTGCGGTCGTGCGGACGTTCATGAGGAATATAATCAGAATGAGAATTACGAGGAGCGTGCCGTCGCGGAGCGCGTCTTCTACGTTGCCGAGCCCAGCGCGAATGAAGCTTTCTTGGCGAAACAGATTTGAGTGCAGCTTTACGTCAGACGGCAAACTGGGTGCAAGCGAGTTGAATGTTGTGTTGATTGCATCGGTGACATTGATCGTCTGTGCGTCAGGTTGGCGAATGATTCTAAGGATTACGCCCGGCTTGCCATCAATAGCTCCACTTCCACGGATCGGACTTGGGCCTTCTATCACTTGCGCTACATCACCAAGGCGGATAGGTCTTCCGTCCATGGGATTTCTTCCGATCGCGATATTTTGTAAGTCTGTGACCGTAGTCGGTGCTGTCAAAATGCGAATCGCGTACTCTTTTTCATTCTCGTTCACCACTCCTCCGCTCCTGTTTACAAGAACTCCTTCTATCCCAGAACGTATGTCGTCAAACATGATTTCATAACGCTTCAGTCTGTCAGCGTTAACATTTATCTGCCATTCACGAACGTCTCCCCCCATGACGAGCACGTTTGCGATGCCCGGAGTCTTCAGTAGCGCAGGACGAATTGTCCAGTCCGCAAGGGTGCGCAGCTCCATGGGAGAAGTTTTTTGATCTTTGGAATTAATACCGACCCACATAATTTCACCCAAGAGGGAAGTCGATGGACCGAGTGTCGGCTTGACTCCCTGGGGCAGTATTGCTTGTGCCAGACGTTCTTGAACAATCTGCCTGTTTCGGAGTGTGTCACTGCCCCAAGCAAATTCCATGTTTACTGTGGCTTGAGAATACGAAGCGTTACCTGTTAATCTCTCAATGCCCGGGGCACCAAGCAGTACTGCTTCAATTGGATTTAATACAGTGCGCTCGATTTCTTCCGCTGCCATGCCTGGACTTTCAGCGAAAATTGTGACAGTCGGCTTGTTGATGTCTGGTAGAATGTCCACCTTCATTGTAGAGATGCTCCAGACGCCGGCGACAATCATGATTCCCGCAACTACAAGTACTGTTATTTTGTTCCCAAGTGACCAAGATATAATTTTGTTAAACATAGTGGTTCTAGATTACATCTCCATGCCACCCATTGGTTTCTTTTCGAAGGCGCCATCTGCATTAGAGTTTTCTCGCTCTGAACCCATGATTTCGTCTAGCAGCATGTCCTCTCTCACGTTTGGCGTCGGATAGATAATATAACGGTCGCCATTTTTTAGCCCTTCATATACTTCAATCTGTGAACCCAGAGTCCGGCCAAGCTTTACTTGTACGCTGAATATGCGTCCGACCTCGGAGACTTTCCAGACCTTGTGGCTGCCGTTCACATCCCACCACACCGAAGATAGTTTAATAACCGGGACAGTGCTTTCTGTTGAAGCGTAGACTCTTACTGACGCAGAGGTCGGCCAATCCACAGGAGTCATAAAACTCGCGTCTGCCATATACGAACCTGTTGTATCAAGAGAAGTGCCAACTCCCGTCAATTTCACCTTTCTTGTGTTTTCTGGAAATCCTGGGCGCGATACAGACAGAATTGTTCCTGTTTTTGGTGTACGAACATTGCTCGGAATTTGGAGTCGCACGAATTTCTCCGAAGACGTATCAGTATTGATTGAAGCCACAGGCATTCCTGGCTCTACGAAGTCACCCACTTTTTTATTTATTGTGGACACTACACCAGAACGAGTGGCGACTATTGAGAGTCCGCCATTCACACTGTTATTTACAGTAGAATAAGCTGCTTCGGCCGCTATGGCTTCAGCTTCAGCCATAGAAAGCATTTTCTCATTTTCCGCTATTTTTTCCTCAATCATTTTCTTTTGTTCTGACAACTCATTTGTTGTTTCTACGGACATCACCGCGTATTCGACTTCGTTCATTGCCGTGTCAGCTTCCGCGTCTTTGTAGTCTGCAAGCATGTCAAAGAACGTTTCTTGGTCCTCGCGGGCCATTTTTTCTATACTCATGACTTCGTTGGTCACGACAGTTGTGTTTGCCAGCCGGACAAATGATGCCAGATAGTCAGAGGCAAGATCTGTTGGAATCGATTCCGGATCTTTGCCGAGCGCTGATGCGAGCCTGATGAATTTCATCTCGTAGTTGTCCTGATTTTGAGGGTCATTTATTCCGTAGGCTCTGTTCAAGCTATTAAAGCGAAATGCTTTCAATGTTTTGACACCACTCACCGTGTTCATGTGTTGGTTAAGCATCTGCTCGAGCATGGTGCGTAAGTTTCTCCGCATACTAAGAGCGGCTTCCCGTGATTTTTCGAGTGCCAGTTGCGCAGAACCGGTCTTTCCGTCCTTGTTTCTTAGAATATCTTGTTTTGCCGTTGCATTAGTTTCATTCGATAGAAGCAGGGTTTGTAGCTGTTTATTGTTTGCTTCCACAAAACGCCTAGTTGTTTCAGATTGAGCTTTCATGCGTGCAAGGTTCTCTGCCTGCTCCGCGAGCATTCCTATGAGGTCAGGCATTGCTGGGGGAGTTGATAGGCGAGCTAGGGTTTGACCAGCAGAAACTCGATCACCAATTTTCACCTTCCATTCGACTATAGTCCCCTCACGCGCTGGCTGAATAGGAATATTGCCGTAGGATATTATTTCGCCCGGCCAAGAGTTTGTAAGCTGTGGCGTACCGGATGATAAGTCGCCCCCCACGATACCGACAACCGCAGAAGCGTTATTCTGTGTGGTCTCGGATTTAGACGCGGTTTTGTTGGTCGTTTCCGTGGCCGTGCTTGTACCAGTACTCTGTGCAGCATACACAGAGCCGGCCGCGAGTATTGTAAGCACAATCAGTATGCTTCCGGTTTTAGTGATGTTATCTTTCAGATACGATATACTTTTGTCTAACTTTTCCTTCATATAGTGTATGTTGATTATAAATTAAGTGCACAAAAAACGCGCATTGATTGCGCAAATTGAACACCTGGAGATCAAGTATTTTCCAGGCGTTCCTAAATTAGAGATGGACTATTCTCTAAAAGGGAAAGCCATCTAGAGACTTGTCTTGATTGGGAAGAGACGACAGGTTTAAATTTATGGAGGTGCCTTTTTGGGACAGGAAATACAGAACCGTAATTACTTCTAAGATATATAAAAAACGCACAAGCCGTGAGAATAGTAAAAATTAGTGTTACAAGTGTGCTTGCCCTACGAGGTATGCTTAGGAACTCTTCGTAGGCAGAGATGTGGTGAGTTACATCTACTGTGGCATTCTGCGGGCAGAGTGTAGTTCCGCCAATTCCAACTAATGGACAACCTTCAGACGCGGCTCCTTCAACGGCGTGAGTCATAGAAGCGAAGCCGAAAAAGACAATTGCTACAAACGAGACAAAAATTAAGCCTGTAACTATACGTTTTGGGATGAACGACAACATGGGGTTATTATATACCCCACAGGGGTATTAGGCAAGTGCCAAACGGATTGTCCCACTACACAAGGTAGTCTTGTGTAGCTTATTTTATAAATCCTTTTAAATCTTTAATGACCTCCATGGCATGCTCAGCAGGTTTTACGTTTTCGTATATCTTAGCAATCTTACCTTTAGGGTCTATTAGGAACGATGAACGTAGGATGCCCATATATTTACGGCCCAGGAATTTCTTTTCTGCCCATACGCCGTAGTCGTTTACAGTTTTTTTCTCCACGTCCGCGAGTAGCGTAAAGGGAAGCTCATATTTGAGCGCGAATTTCTTGTGGTTTTTTACAGGGTCGGCACTAATGCCCAGTACCTTTAAATCGAGTTTGTCGAAGTTGTCAAAGTCATCCCGAATCGCGCACGCTTCTTTAGTACACCCCGGCGTATCGTCTTTTGGGTAAAAATAGACGAGCACCCACTGACCCTTGTAATCACTTAATTTATGAACGATGTCATCCTGATCCGGTAGCATAATCTCCGGGGCATGATCGCCTAGTTTTAGTGTCATGTATCTAAAAAATCATTTAAATTGATAAACCTGATCTCTTCACGTGTTGACCCCAAGTCTTTAAATGTGAACTCTTGGGTCTCGTTGTCGAAAGTTGCGCAGCAGTCCTTGATAACCGTAATGTTGAAATTGCGATCATATGCATCTGCAATAAAACTACGTACGCAATTATTGGTAAGTATCCCGCATACTACTAAATCTGAATGTTCAACATCCGATGTTGAACATTGGAGTTCGGATTCCATGCTTGTCTCGTAGAATGGATTGATCTTGTGTTTGGTTATTAATACATCACCAAACTCCTGGTGGATTTTGTCCAGCAGTTCGGCACCTTTTGAATTTTCTGACCATTGTGCTGTTGAATTTTTTTCAACATGTCGCGTGAAGATAATTTTGTAACCCTGTTTGCGGCAAAAATCTATGAGTGTGTTGGTACGTTCGAGCAGGGAAATGAGGTCGCCAACAAAGTCAGGTGACTTAGGATCTGCCCACTCCTTCTGAAAATCAATAAGTATTAAGGCCTTGTTCGTCATTTTGTTAAAACTTCAGCAAATCTTTTTGTAATCAAAAGTGCAAATCCCCAGCCGAGTGGAAGCCACATAGGTATACCAAATAAAGACGGGTTCGTATAAAGCCAGGCACCGTAGTAGATGCAAAAAATCTCGCTGAGCGATCCGACGACTGCTCCGACAAGAAAGAAAATAATGTCATTTTTCTTGTGCCAAAATATCATGCCGAATACCCAGGCGGCGAGAAGAATTATGAATACAAGAAAGTTGTTTTGGTGCCACAAAGCGATAGAACCGACTACAACCACATACAGCGCGAGTTCAAAAAACAGTTCTTTTTCTATTCTCTTTGAAATTTTCATTTTTTACTATTTAAGTTTTTAAGCTGTTCCTTGAAAGGTTTTGATGCTGCGGTGTACCCGCCGTCGGCTCCGTCTATAAAGTGCACTTGCTTGCCATATCTTTCAAACACAAGGCAAGTCATGAGAGCCCTGTCGGTAGCGTGGATTCCATAAGCGATCTTGCCCTCATTATGAAGCTCCGACAGGAATTCTTGCAGTTGCTTTCGCATATCTTCAGTTCCAGCTATGACCATTCGAAGCGCATCATCGAATTTCCTGTAATCACACGTGGCCACAAGGAGGCTCTTGTAGATGGCAAGATTGAAATCATTCTTGGTTCTGTTTGTAGTCATCGCCCAATTCACATAGAGGTCGGTTAGCCAAATTTTTGTTTTGTACCAAAAGCGAGCCAGAGCTTTCTTGTGACCCGCTCTTATGTAAGTTTCCGTATTCAGGTGCGGGGTTTCAGTCACAAGATGAAGCGCGTCGGATGTGATGGGATGGTAGTCGGCTTCAGTGCCATATATCTCTTCAATTTTTGCGAATATTTGATTGTAAGTGCTCGAGCGTGTTTGAATGTCTCCGGACAATACTTTAACGAGGATGCTCACAGTCTCTCCGTGCGGACTCGCGATATCATTCCATCTACATTCGAAACCCTTGAAGAGACCATTGCTTTTGATAGTGGTTGGGATTTCGTATTTTGCACTTGTTTCTTCACTTTTAACTAGTTTCTCTGCAGCTGCAATGCCATTTCCACAAAACATTGCTTGAAAGTAATGAGGAGACGCTCTGAATTTGGCAACTCTAATGCTTACATCTTTTGGAATGTCTGAAATTGGCACCATGCCGACGCGGAGCTCCATTTTGAAATAGTCGTGCGCTAATTTGCGAGCGGCTACGAGCGCGCCCTTTGCCGGTTCGACGAGTGATGGTGGAATGAGCATTGTTGCCCCGTCACCACCAAAAACAAACGGAATATCAACATCTTTCGCAATATTTAGGACTGCAATTATTGAAGCCGCTCCCACAGCATTGACCTCCTTGTATCTACCTTCACTGACCGCCACAGTAGAGCCTTTTATGTCAGTAATTATCACAAACCAGTCATCTGGCACAGGGACGTATTTGCTGAAATCAGAGACATCAAAGAAGCGTCCGAGGGGGTCAAGATTCTTATAAAATTCTTCTGTAGACATCCGCTTAGCATAGCAATCCTTTGGGCCAAATGGAAGAAGAGGATTTGTAATATAGCTACGCCTAAAGCGCTAAGCATTCGACACAATAAAATTAAGATAAGTGAATCTTTTCGGCGTAAACTGCTCGAAGTGATATATTTGGAAGCCGCTCTCTTCAAGCAAACTCTCAAGATCTGATTTCGAATAATAGCTGAATAACCTTGGTTCAATAACAAATTTATCTTCAACGTATTTTTCTTCGTCGCCCTCGATCATGCCAAGTGCCAATATGCCTGACGGCTTAAGTATGCGCTTGATTTCTTGAAGAGCGTGAACAATCTTCGATTTAGGTAGATGCAGCAGGGAAGTATAAGCCCAGGCGCCGTCAAACGAAGAATTTCCAAACGGAAGCTCCATTAGATCAGCCTGAACTGAATTGAAGCCCTTTGTGGTTGTGGCTTCGACCATGCTCTCTGATGCATCTAGGCATGTGACGTTAAAACCTGCCATTTTTAGAATAAGAGAATCTCTACCAGGCCCGCTGCCGATGTTTAGAATATCTTTCCCAGTATTTAGACCGGCTCTGAAACTCTCGATAAAAGTTTTAGGAAATTGTTCCCAAAAGAGCGCAGTTTGCTCGTCATATCTGTCTCCGAACTTGTTGTATGCTTCAATTATTTTAGAATCCAATATAGTAATGAGTTAGTTCAAAAAGTCTCTCGAATTTTCTCTCCTGTTATAAATGATACTACCAAATATGGGAGCATGGTTTCCAGTACAGCCGGATCAAGGGGTGTAGTTGAGGCGTTGTCTGGATAGATTTGAGGTGTTTTCATGGGCTCTAGTTTGTCCCACTACTTTAATATATTAGCTAAGCTATTTCTATTTTGTTAAGCAGATCTTCCACGGCATCTACAAGTATTTTGTCGCCAATTTCTCTTGCCATTAATCTTGCGCCTATCTCATTATCTTCTGGGTCCCCAGGACATTGTTTGCCCGAGTCAGACAAAAGTTCTCGTGCTGCTTCTCCGAAACCAGCCTTGACGTAAAGGTCTGCCATCTTCAAGTCTACAAGGAGTGCTTCTTTGTGGGATATGAGTGTCTCTATTTCCCCTCTTCTTTTCAATTCAAAATCTCGCAATCCAGTTTCTTCAGATGAATCAAGCGGTCTTCCGAGCTCAGCTTCTGTGGCTCTTCGAAGATTTGCAATCTCCATTGCTGCCTGAGATGCTGCCTTTTCCTTTATTCTCTCATTTTCTCCGGCGTGAAGCTGATCTATCCATGTTCCCAAAAGTTCTCTTGCTTCTTGATTTTCCGCACCGAGAGTTTTAAGTTTTTGGATAACTTCTTCCGCGGTTACTTCTTTTGGTTTTTCAGATCCCGATGTATTTGGTTCGTTAATCATACTAACAGTATCGCACTTTTGGATTAATCCGCGCAAGGCGGTCTGTTTGCGGTATATTGTTTCGATAATTTTGACCAAAGACAAGGGGCGCTACTCCAAAGGAGTAGCGCCCGATCACTCTTTGTTCTCCTCACGCTTGAATATTCTTCTTGAGAAAATGAAGCTCAGGATTGAAATGACCACGGTCAGTATTACCTGTGCTGCCACATACCACATGTGCAGATACTCCACCATGAGAAAGAGAAAGAGGGAGTTGCCAACCAGAAAGCAAAGAACCATTATGGAATAAAGGCCAATCTCGTGCCCGAGCAATCGCTTATCTTTGTTCTTGAATGTCCATGATTTCTGAAGAACAAAATTTAGCCCAGTGTTCAGTATGAAGCCAATTAGAGCAGAGACAACATACCAAACACCGAGGTACTCGGTTAGGGCATAGAGTACTGCATAATAGGCTACTACTCCGGCAGCTCCGGCGATCGAGAAGCGCAAAGCTTCGCGAAGAAGAGAGTCTTTGGCTCGCATTCACACCTCCCGCTTTTATTTTCAACTTTACTGTCGACTAGAATAGCATACGAAATGATCTTTATTTGCTACTAACACCAGTAGTATGAGTAGCAATAACTGTAACTATATGAATATGGGGAATAGTAGCTATAAGTTGTGGGATAATAATAGGTGTACGACGGAGGATAGTATGAGTAGCTTGGGTAATACCAAGTGTCATACGTGTATGTATAGGAGCTTGGATAGTAACTATAGCCGCAACAGTATGAATAATCGTACCAAGCGTTAGTGCCCGGGACTGCCAACGTAAAACCAAGCACGAGCACTAAACATAGAGCAAGGATTTTAATAGCCATAATTTTGAATCTCTTAGAGGTACATTCCTCGCAGCTTGATGACGTAGCGCATAGTTTCTTCTTACACAAGATCAGTGAATTTAAATCGCAGTAATTTATTGCATTTATCGTGGTGATTTACAGATTTTAAAACCTATCCACTGACAATTGTAGGGAGTGCTTAGTTGGAATGGTGTCTAACACCGTTTTGTTAAAGACGATACAGAAAGGGTTTTGTAATAAAAGTTACAGATATTTTTTGATTTCTTATAGTTCTGAAAAACGGATAAAGCTGTTTAGGCTATGAGAGTAATTCATTACGTGTGTCAAAATCGCCCATACTTGCACCTACCCACATGGTGTGAGCAGTTACCCACGAAATACTTGACTTGTCTATGGTTTAGGAGCATAATTAAACACAGATTTTGCTTGCTTGAACCATGTACTGCGTAGCGACCAATCTGTTTCGCTTGAGTAGGTTGGTCGCTAAGCAGTATTTGCGAGCACTTTTCGGAAGAAAGGAGATATAGCAATGGAACTTCGACAGGCGAAAATCATGCTGCTCAACTTCGCATCGCTCGTTGTGTTCTTCGTACTCACAGCGATGGCAAACTTGATCCCGATCTTCGGACCAATACTTGTTGCGAGCACCGCAGGGCAGATTATGGGCAAGGCGGAGAATGAGAACTCGAGGGTCAGCAGGTCGGGTACTGCGCTCGGGGTGATTCTCGGCAGTGCGGTCGGGCCGTTCTTTTTTCTGCGTAGTCTCTTGTGGACTGGCGTCTTGGTGGCCGTTAGCATTATTGCGATGGCAGTGACTTACCGCCTCGAGGTGTCGCTCGATTTACAACAAGCACAGGAGGTGCGCAAATGAATGATCTCATCACTGGTTTTCGCTGCTCGCTGCTCCTTCTCGTTCTCAAAGAAATGGAGGAGCTCGACATCCCCCTTACTCCCGAAACGCTCCGAGATGTCTGGGAGGGCTGGGATCAAATGCTCCGGCCCGTCGGCCGGAGCAAGGTGCAGGAACTCCTCTCCAGATGCCAGCTTTCGGTAGGGGAGGTGCAGATGTACGATTCGTTCGAAAACCACGTGAAGGAGGCGCTTAGGCGCTACGAGCGAATGCTCGAATAACCAGCAGGAGGAGGACTCCATGTATCAGCTCACACGAGCGGGGCCGAAAACCAGGAAGCCCTACAAAAATTCCTGGTACTCAAAAAGTACATCACGGGAGTGGTGTGTTTTTTGTTTTGAGATTGAAATGGAAATATCTGTACATGTTCGACTACACTGCGGAGAGGGAGGGATTCGAACCCTCGAGACCCTTGCGAGCCTAGCAGTTTTCAAGACTGCCCCGTTCGACCTCTCTGGCACCTCTCCGCACTATAGTCCAATGATTTTTTGATTTTTTTCACAAAATACGATCCAAAAAAAGTATTCTCTGCTGTGATTGATAATGCTATCAGAAGATAGTCAATAAATCCATTGGTTTGGCGAAGACCGTAAGGACTGTGAATTTCTCTATTGCACGCTTTTGTGAACTTGATATCATTCTGGTACAAGTCGTATTATCAACGTTTTAATTATTTATTATAAGTATGAATGGATCAAAGAAGTGGTGCACTCCATCAATGGTAGCTCACTGGTTGCTCATTATTGGTGGTTTGAATTGGGGAATCGAGGGTTTGGGTTATTTCTTGGGCAAGGGCTGGGACTGGAACATCTTGCACATGATTCTTGCCTCAATTTCTTGGTTGGAGGGACTCGTGTACCTACTTGTAGGTATCTCAGCACTTATGGTGGCCTGGGGATGTAAGTGCAAGACTTGCAAGGCTGAATAGTCTTGGGGCAGTACATTGTATATTGTACATAGTAAATAGGGGACAAAAGTTTGACCAACACAAAAAACCGCCCGAAGGCGGTTTTTTGTGTTGGTCTTGCATTTATGTATTCGCTATATACTATATACAATAACTATTTATTAATTCATGAGATATCTAGGCATTGATTACGGCACACATAGAATAGGCATAGCCCTTTCTGACGAAATCGGTGAGTTCGCTTACCCTTATATTGTCTTGGAGAATAAGGGCATTGCTCGTGCCACTGAAACAATTGCAAACATATGCAAAAAAGAGATGGTCGGCGTCGTGGTGGTAGGCGAGTCGCTCGACTACGAAGGCAAGGCCAATCTTGTTGAAAAGGAGATTAAGCAGTTCGCGGGTGAGCTTGGAGAGAAAACAGACGCTCTTATTGAATTCGAAAACGAATCAATGACGAGTATCGAAGCCGAAAGAACTCAAGGCAAAAACAAAATGCTGGATTCATCAGCCGCTGCTCTTATACTCAAGTATTATCTAGAGAAACAAAAGTCTAAAAGCTAGGCTTTGTTATTCTTTCCACACTGAATTCTAGTCTGTGAGTAGTATAATTAGGCAATGCCGAAACCATCTGGCTTTTTGCGACAGCTCAAACATTTTTTTCCTGTTCCAAAATACTTAACGCCCGATGTTACGGGGATTGATATTTCTGATGAATCCATAAAGGTAGTGAGATTGAATAGACAAAACGACAAGTTAATTCTTGATAAATTTGGCGAAGAGAAGATCCCTATGGGGGTGCTTAGTGGTGGCAAGATTGATAAGCCTGATATTTTAATAAAATCCCTCGAAACAATTCGTAGAAAGTTTGATATAAAATACGCCATTGTAGCGTTGCCGGAGGAACAAGCTTATACGGTGAAAATGCGTGTACCGCCTGTCCATAAAAAGGATCTAAGGACCAGTGTTGAGCTACAAATTGAAGAGCTCGTACCACTTAAAGTCGATGAAATGGAGTTTGATTATGAGATCTTGCGTGCTCCCACACGAGGTTCAATGCACTATGATCTAATGGTATCGGCTATTCCAAGGTCAGTGGTAGATAGTTATTACGATGCTTTCGAGTCGGCCCTAATCACACCGTTGGCCTTTGAGATCGAGGGAGCAGCACTTACAAGAGCGGTGATTCCGGCGAAAGAGAATGACACGTTCATAATCGCAGATCTTGGCAAAAGAAGAACTGGAATTGCAATATCAACCGAGAGAGTTCTGCGTTTCAGCGCAACGGTGCCATTCGGTGGGGTACACTTCAATAAAGCTATCATGGACAAATTTGGAGTAAGCGAAGTTGAGGCCGAACAGATGAAACGTGATCCTACAAAAGTTTCTGAGGGTAGACTCCAAGAGTTCAATGAGCTTGTGCTCTCTCTGCTTGCAGTAATTGGAGATGAGATTAATAAGTACAAACTATACTGGCACGAACACAAGGATGAGGCAGGGGATGACAGGCCAAGAATCGCCGGTGTCTATATTTGCGGAGGTGGCTCCAATATGAAAGAGATCTGTGAAAAATTGTCACCCATACTTTCTTTGCCTGTTACAATGGCTAACCCTTGGGTAAACGTTTTTGACCCGAGTGTTCATACACCAGGCTTGTCTGCAGAAGATGTACTCAGATATGCCACCGCGCTCGGACTTGCATTGCGTAATACTGAAGTCGAGAGACATACAGAATATAAAGAGAAGGAGCAATAACCAATATGATCAATCTCTTGCCAATTTTAATAAGAAAAGAACTTCACACCGTTTACTCTAACCGAACGTTAGTCGTAGCTCTCCTGGCCGCATCTTTCCTACTAGTGCTAATGATGATAATGCTTGTCCCGAGTTATTTTATGTTAATGCTGAATGGTGCATTCGGACTTGAAAGTCAGACAGTACCAGATACTTCATTTAATACCAACAAGAAGGAAGCCCTAACAAACGACATAAATCGTAAAGTGAATCTTCTACTCGAGGGTATTAAGATGAAAAGTGTCTTGCCGACAGAGGCCATTAGTCTAACAATAAACGCTAAATCGAAAATGGCATTAGGTGAAAGTTCTGTCCAAATTTTCGGGTTTGAATATTCTTCCGCGAAGGATTCAAAAGCAGCAGTCAAAAGTGTGGAGACATCAATCAAAATTACAGGCAACGCAAAGGACAGAGGCAGTTTGAAAGAATTTGTTTCAAATATTGAAAGCGACCCCGCGGTAAAGTCTGTGGATGTCCCAGTGAACAACTTTCTTCCTGACAAGAATCTATTATTTTCTATTACTGCCTACTTCAAATAATATGAAGATTCGAAAATCAACAGAAGGAAGGGTGACACTCGTGTTTATATCGATTCTGTTTTTGCTTTGTCTTTCGGCTTATCTTTATGTTCTTTATTCTGTTCAAAGTGGTGCTAGTAGAATTGCCAGGGCATCTTCTATGAAGGAAAATATAGAGTTAGAGAGGGAGAGATCACTCCAACTCGACATTGCGCTCCGCGACAATAAGACTGCCATAGAATCACTTAACGAACTTTACATATACGAAAACGACACGCCTAAATTCATCGAAAAACTCGAAACTCTAGCAGGCACCATCGGTGTAAAAATGCGCTTGTCTTCGCTTACTTCAAATTCTGAAAAAAAGGAAGCCTCTCTTGCGGTCTCGCTTGAGATTAGCGGCAGATATCAAAATATAATGAGATTCATACGGTCAACAGAACTTATGTCTAACTATATTGTCGTAAATAGTTTGTCTTTCACTAAGATAGATGACAATGAGGATAATCAGAGTATTGGTGACGGTCTAAGAGCCCCCACGATATCTAAAAAATCTACTAGCAAATCCTCAGAGCTCTGGAGTGCGAAAATGAGCCTCACGGTTCTTGGCTATTCTGCGACTTCTCCTAAAAAATAAATATATATGCCCAAAAATATAAGTGAGAAATTGAATAGTCTGCAGATTAGACTAAGAGCAATAACTGACCATGACCCGCTCAAAATTGATGACACGGGTGAAGGCAGATGGATGACCATTTTAATTTCAGTATTCGTGATTCTAATTGGGGCCGTTCTTGTGCATTATTTACTATTTGTGAAAACAGAAAGAAGCATCGATATTGGCACAAGTGCTGTGTCACCCGAAACGACGACCCTTGATACTGTTGGTTTGAAAAAAGTTAACGAGTATTACAATAACCGATCTACTGAGTACGGTAGGTCAGTTTCGTCACCGGGCCAGTTTGTTGACCCATCGCTCTAGCGCTGGTAGACTCATGTTCCAAGCCCCCGTAGTTCAAAGCCGACGCTGCGGTCGGCTCCCCGACATTGCGCGCAATCGTCGGGGTGGATAGTGCAAAATGGCATTCCTTTATATTCTTAAAGACGAAAAAGACAGATATTATATAGGAAGCACTGTTGATATTTCCAAAAGGTTAATTGCGCACAAGTCTGGATACACTCAAACTACGCGGAATATGTTGAATCCTGAACTGGTTTTCAGCCAGGAAATACCCTCACTCAAACTGGCTAGAAGTATTGAGTACAAAATTAAAAAATGGAAGCGTAAAGATTTCATTGAAAAAATTATTAAAGACGGCTATATTAAGTTACTAGAAAAATAATCTGCCCCCGTAGTTCAATGGATAGAACTGCGGACTTCTAAGCCGTCAATGTTGGTTCGATTCCAACCGGGGGCACCATCAACGAACTGAACGGTTTCTTGGAAGCCAAAATGCGGGACGCGCGAAGCGCGTCCCAAGGATTCCCGCCGAATTCTCCCAACGAATTCAGAATTTTTGGCGCGCTGGCGCGCACTGATTTTTCGCCAAGGAGGAGGTTCGAGCCAAAGATTTCTTTGGCACAGACCTTTTTAGCAAAAAGGTCTGAATCAGAAGCGGTTTTGTCTATATTCTGTGC
>JACRKE010000038.1 GCA_016215335.1 Candidatus Vogelbacteria bacterium
GAACCTCCTGCCCGCACTTTACGCCCAATAAATCCGGATAACGCTCGGGGTCTCTGTATCACCGCTGCTGCTGGCACAGAGTTAGCAACCCCTTATTCATGAAGTACTATCGTGTTGGATGAATCCAACTTTCTCCCTCATAAAAGGTGTTTACGTCCCGAAGGACTTCTTCCACCACGCGACGTCGCTCGATCAGACTTTCGTCCATTGTCGAATATTCTCGGCTGCAGCCACCCGTAGGTGTATAGCCCGTGTCTCAGTGCTATCGGTGAGGGTCAGCCTCTCAGCTCCTCTAAGCGTCATAGGCTTGGTAAGCCGTTACCTTACCAACTACCTGATACTTCGCGAGCCGCTTCCAAAGCGATAAATCTTTACCCTTGCGGGACCATCAAGTATTACCCCATCTTTCGATGGGCTATCCCTGACTTTGGAGTACGTACTCACGTGTTACTACCTCGTCTGCCGGTTGCCCTTGCGGGCCCCCTTGACTTGCATGCCTTATCCACGTCGCCAGCGTTCATCCTGAGCTAGGATCAAACTCTCAATTAAGACAATAATTTTAGATTGTCTTTTGAAGAATGAAAGATACCCGAGCTATTGCCGGTTGCTTTCATTCTAATTGAAGTAGTTTTATCTATCTTCTTAGAACGGAACAAAAGAAAGAGTTCAAGCGCCCCGCGCTTAACTTGTTTTGTTGTTCTTGCACATTATTTTTTATTTGTTCTCAGTTATTTTAGCTGCCCCGACGATCCGAACCATCGGATATCGGGGAGCCGACCCCTTTGCTAGGGAGTCGGCTTCTGAATTGTCAAAGTTCTCTTCTGATGACTGCCACCGCATTCTGCGGGGTCACGCCTTTGGCGTTGAAAAACTGCCTCCATAAGGCAGTGCATCAAGTATACGGATTTTCAGCCGGGAGTCAACCTCGTTAGAAGCCCATCTGTGTATAACGACATCACAACAAAAATGATGGTTTTAGACAAGCTTCTAACTGGGTCAACTCCCTAATCCACAGTCATGATATGCCTATTTCTTTGGCTTTTTCTGCCAATTTTCTATGTAAACGAGTAAGGGACTCGCAAGGAAGATTGAGGAATAAGTTCCAGAAATTATACCCACAATGAGTACGAGCGCGAAGTTCCTAGTGGATTCACCGCCAACTAGGTAAAGTGTGAGCAATACGATGAATACCGTGAGAGAAGTACTTATTGACCTTCCGTATGTCTGACTCAAGCTTATTCCAACCGTTTCTTCAAAGGTCTTGCCTGCGTGTCGTTTCAAATTCTCGCGTACGCGATCAAATACAACAATAGTATCGTGCACAGAGAAACCTAAGATCGCGAGCAATGCGGTCACGAATAGTATGTCTAGTTCCATTCCGTAATAGTGACCCATGAGGGCTAGGAAACCTAGAGGAATTATGACGTCGTGTACCAAAGCAATAATCGCTGATATGCCGTATTTCCAAGAAGTTACGGGTGCAGAAACTTTTCTAAACGCGTATGCAATAAAAAGCACTATCAAGATAATGACCGCGACTATGGCTAACCAGGATTTCTCCCTGAGTTCACTACCAATGACTGGACCAATGGAGTTGAATTTCTTTTGCTCTACCAGAACGGCAGATGTTGTGGTAGATGTGTCTGTCTTCGCTACACTGCCGAGCAGAGAGAGCAACTGCATTCTTTCGCTTTCTGTAATATCTCGCATTCTAAGTACCATTCGAGCATCTCCAGCAGGTTGAACAGCAACTTCTCCAAAGTTAGTTGAACTTATTGATTTTAAAGCCTGTCTCACGGCTTCCGGTTCAGGTCTTCGGCCTACTGGGTATGCAATCTCCATGATTGATCCACCTTTGAAATCTATGCCCTCATTGATTCCCCATGTGAACATTCCAATAAACGAAAGAACCACCAGCAGTAGTGACAAGAAAGCAAAAAAGTTTTTGTGTTTGACTATGAACATTTGATAGTAGTTAGTAGTTTGTAGTGAGTAGTTAGTAGCAAATTCAAACACTACTTAGTTAATCCGTGGCCGAATAAAAATTTAGTGACACTTGAATCTTTGATCCGGAAACTGAACAGGAATGTTCTTGTAACTGTAATCGCGGTAAACATGGATACAACTACACCAAGCCCAAACGTAAGAGCAAATCCTTTCACTAAACTTGTACCGAGCCAGAAGAGCACCACAGCAGTTATAATACTTGAAATATTTGAGTCGCGAATCGAAAGCCACGCGCGAGCAAAGCCTTCTTTAATAGCATCAGCGAGCGAATGTCCGCCAAGCAACTCCTCTTTAGTACGCTCAAATATTAGAATGTTGGCGTCGACTGCCATACCAATCGACATGATGAATCCGGCAATACCAGCGGCTGTAATGGTGACAGGAATCAATCTAAAGAAAGCAAGCATCAGCGCCACGTAAATAGCAAGCGAGATCGATGCGATGAGTCCGGGCAGTCGATACCAAAGAATAAGGAACAAAGCAACAATGAGTGTTCCCATGATACCCGCCCAAATGTCTTTCGCCAAAACTTCATCACCGAGCAATGCTCCAACTGTTTGATTTGAAACAAGGGTGATGGGCACAGGCAATGCACCTTCATTCAATCTTCCAACCAGATCTCTTGCAGTTTGTGGAGTGAAGTTACCGCTTATCTGTGCTTTACCAGTAGTAATAGACTCTCTTACAACAGGAGTCGAAATGACTTGATTGTCTAAATATATTGCAACTGTTTTGTTAACATTCGCTTTAGTGATTTCTCCAAACAGTCTCGTTCCGTCTGCGTCAAATTCAAGAGAAACTACCGGCTCATAACTCTGCTGATTGAATTCAAGTACCGCCTTCTTTAGGTATCGCCCCGTAAGCTCGGTATCAACGTAATATGGATCCTGAACCAAGAGTGACATATCAATTCCCTTCAAGTCACCTTTCTTCGATTGGATCTCCTGATATTTTTTAATCTCAGCCAATATTTTTTCCTTTTCAGCAGTCAATCTTTCTATCTTGAACTGCAAGAACGGAGTGGCACCTATTGTCTGTATGGCCTGGTTTAAATCTGTAACACCGGGAAGCTCTACAATAAGTCTCTGATCTCCATTACGTCCAACTTCTGTCTGAACAACCGGCTCGGAAACACCTAGTGTATTCACGCGACGCTCAATTAGATCACGCACTGCCGCCATAGAGTCGACGACGTCAGTATCCTTGAGTTGTTTTGTATCTGCCTTATATGTAAGTTCTGCGCCACCTTTCAGGTCTAAGCCCAGTTTGAATGGAAACCATTCGGTTTCGGAGTCGTTTGTCTTTACTAATGTGTAAGTCGAATACCAAAGTCCCGCTCCGACAAACAGAAACACAAGCGACCAAATTCTCATCTTTGCCATAATCCTTCGATTTAGTTACAAGTAATAGTTGAGCTAGTATAGCGGTTTTGAGCCGTTTTGCAATGGAAAGTCTTATCCAACGCTAAATTACACCGAAATGGAGAACGGAGTCTAACGTAAAAGGAGCCGAAAAGGCTCCCTCACGTCAGACCGAACGTATCATGGGGAGATATGAACATCACCATGAACGACGATCAGATCGTCAGTGTGGCACAACTGCGTGAGTTCGTGAAGCTCACGAATCAGGCCAACTTTAGTAGCAATGATAAAATGGAAACCTACGAGTGGATCGGTCGAACATTGGGTAGATTTCAATACAAGAAGGAGGCAAAGAAAAACAAAGGAGTGATCAAAGAGTATGTCATTCGCATGACCGGATACTCCGAAGGGATGATCGACAAACTCATTCGCCGAAACAAAAAAACATCGTCGCTTGTTTTTGCAGAAACAAACGCAACCGACGTTCCCTCGCTGGTACACACCGGAAGACATCGCCCTACTCGCCGAAGTGACGAACGCCTATCGCGGACAGAACGGACAAGCGCTCAAGAAAGTTTGTCGGGATATGTACCACATCTACGGAGATTGTCGCTTTGAGAGATTGGCCAACCTTTCCGTTTCGCATCTATACAATCTGAAAAGAAGTGAGGTGTTTCGAACCAAATCGCTCACATACACAAAGACAAATCCAACCACAGTGGCTATCGGAGAAAGGAGAAAACCGGAACCGAACGGCATACCGGGTTTCATCCGAATTGACTCGGTACATCAAGGTGATTTGGAAAAAGAGAAGGGCGTGTACTACATTAATCTGGTGGATGAAGTGACCCAGTATGAAGTGGTAGTATCGGTGCAAAAAATCTCCGAACAGTACCTTGTTCCTGCGCTTCTCGAAGCCTTGAACCTGTTTCCGTTTGAGATCAAAAACTTCCATTCTGACAATGGCTCGGAGTACATCAATCACGTAGTGGCGAGACTCTTGGAGAAGTTGCGAATTCATCAGACGAAGTCGAGGTCACGACATTCAAATGACAATGCTTTGGCTGAAGGCAAGAACGGCGCCATCATTCGCACTGTCATGGGATATGCGCACATACCGCAGAAATTCGCATTTCGCATCAATCAATTCTGTCGAGATTACCTCACACCATTTCTTAACTTTCACAGACCTTGCGCGTTTGCGGTTGATGTGGTCGATGCTAAAGGAAAAGTGGTGAGAACATATCCGCAATCCGCATACCAAACTCCTTGGCAAAAATTACGTTCGCTTCTGAACATAGAGTCATTTCTGAAACCCGGAGTGACTCTCACATCGCTTGAAACTCTGGCGGAAAAGCAAACACACCTAGCCGCAGCGACAGATGTCGAAACTGCTCGCGCGCAATTATTCAAAGAAATTTCTCGCTCCAAATGATACACTGGTTTCAGTGTAATTTATGGATTGGAATATACTTGGAACCTCCATTGAAGAATACCCGCAGTCGGGCCACATTCAAGGTCGATCTTTTA
The DNA here is from genome assembly GCA_016215335.1 of Candidatus Vogelbacteria bacterium. Lineage (GTDB taxonomy): Bacteria > Patescibacteriota > Minisyncoccia > Phycocordibacterales > JACRKE01 > JACRKE01. The sequence continues at coordinate 4,899 of JACRKE010000038.1, forward strand.
GATTGTTCATCCAATAGTATCCGCATGAAGACTGTCCTCTGCGAATTTTTGAGGACAGTCTTCTGGTGTTTTATTTTTCTGATATTTGTGCCAGTTGAACCAGATTAGCAAATAGCATTGCCATAGTGATTGGACCAACACCACCTGGAACTGGTGAGAATAATGAAGCTTTAGTGGCACACCTGAGGTCAATGTCTCCTCGAAGCTCCCCTCCTTCATCACTTGTCCCTACATCAATGAGAACAACCCCGCTTTTAAGCATATCAGGTTTAATAAGTCCTGCCACGCCAGTACCAGAGACAACAATATCCGCTTCTTCAAGAGTTTCATCGAGTGGATCGTTTTGCTTAAGTATAGTAACTTTACCGCCTTCACTTTCCAGCCAATGTGCTGACGGTTGCCCAACCAATCTTCCGTGCCCGACAATTGCAACTTTTTTTCCCTCAACCTCTACGTCGTGTAATCTAAAAATCTGTTTAATAGCAGCGACCACTGGAGGCAAAATAAAGGAAATGTGTTCTGTGTACGCTTCGCGGGCGGCAGCAGAAAGCATATCTACATCTTGTGAAAGTGGAATCGTGTTTAGCACTCGATCCACATCAACCTTCGTCATAATTGGCAATTGGACAATTACTCCACGAAATAGATTCTCGTCTGTATTCTCGAGCGAAGCAATAAAGTCAATAATTTCTTCTTCGCTTGTGTCTTCCTTAAAAATTGTCTGTTCGACGCGAATACCAAGAGACTCTCCAAACTTTTTCTTGGCCGACACGTATTTAGTAGAAACAGCATTATCCCCCACCTGAATAATGTGAAGCTCAAGTTCTCGCCCAAGCCGTTCAACCTCCGCCCGCAAGCTAGTGCGAATGTCTTCCGCTATTTTCTTTCCATTTACAAACATTTCACATATATATTACCAGACTGTTCTACCACACAAGGCAGTCTTGTGTGGTAGAATTGCGATATGGAACGACCATTTTCATTTGCTGTTGATGAGTTCTACCATGTCTATTCTCGTGGCGTAGACAAACGAAAAATTTTTGACTCCAACGAAGATCGGGTATATTTCCAAAAATTACTATTCCTGACAAACAGTACGGAACGAATTATCTTGAGGAATCTTTCTCGTGGCATTTCTGTATACGATATTAATCGAGAAGATACCCTTGTTGATATCGGCGGATATGCATTGATGCCGAACCACATCCACCTACTCTTGCACGAAAAACAGGAGCATGGCATCAGCACATTTATGTCCAAACTGTTGACCGCCTATGCAGTGTTCTATAATAAGAAGGTAGCCAGACAAGGGGCATTGTTCGATGGGAGATTCCGTGCCAAACATGCAGGCGAAGATTCCTACATGCATTATCTATACGCCTATATACCTTTGAATATCGTAAAGCTGATTCAACCAAACTGGAAGGAGGAGGGCATAAAAAACCTACCGATCGTCAAACAATTTCTTGATGACTATCCGTTCTCGAGCTACCTAGACTATTTAGGAAATGATCGCGAGGAATCGGTCATACTTAACCGAGAACCATTTCCGGAATACTTCCATAAACTAGCCGATTTCAAGGATTTTATCCACGGATGGCTCACTTATAAAAACGAGGAACTGTAATACAACACAAGGCAGTCTTGTGTGGTATTAGCCGTATCTTTGCGAAAATGAAAGAGACCACCCGGGAGGGGCGACCGAATGGTCTCCTCCTTGGTGGTCTAGTTGTATTTGGGACTCAGATGGTGGCGCACACGGTGTTGCGAATTGGGGTCACCATCACGAACACCTTGCCCCGATAGCTGTGAATTACGAAATGTACTTTTAACAAAAATTGACGCATACTAGAAAGGCACCCGATGAGGGTGCCTTTCTTTCACACATGTATCCACAAATTCTAACCAACCTACAAAAGATTGTCACATATATCACACA
>JACRKE010000039.1 GCA_016215335.1 Candidatus Vogelbacteria bacterium
CAGCGAGCGGGGGAACTGGAAGGTGGTCGAAAAATACGTTGCAGAACAAGGAAAGCCGATGTCAGACCTGCGACAATTATCATTATACGATGGCAGACCTCCGCTCATACCGCGGGGCTCTGCCCCGCGGTAGTTGATTTATTTTCAATCATGTCTGATAACAAGCAAAAATTAGTGCGCAGATTGAAAATTGTCGAGGGGCAGATACGAGGTCTTCAAGAAATGGTCCTGAATGATACTTATTGCATTGATATCATTACTCAAACTTCGGCCGTCAAACAGGCACTCTCCGGAGTAGAGGACGCCTTAATGGAGGGTCATCTTGGGTCGTGCCTTGTAAACCAAATCCAAAATGGTAAAACTTTCACTGCAAAAGAGGAAATGCTCAAGGTCTACCGTTTAAAACGCAAATAAACGATGTTTTGGCTGTGTAGATTTTGTGCCAAAATTAAATAATTAAACATCATGACTTTGGATAACATTATAGTAATTATTGCTGGCATTGTCGGAATCGTTTTCGTTTATTGGTTTTTTCTTCTGAAAAAGGAAAAGATTATCGAGGTGTCGGACATTAAGGGCAAAGATGGTTTTTCCCATATAGATATAACTGTCGAGGGCGGATATACTCCTGAAGCAATCGCGATACCGCTTGGCGAAAAAACCGTACTGGATTTCACTCGCACCGATCCATCAAGCTGTCTTGAGGAGGTTGTATTGGGTGATTTCAATGTTCGAAGAGAACTGCCGCTCCACAAAAAAGTTTCGATTGAGATTACTCCGAAAACAAAAGGCACGTTCATATATTCATGCGGAATGAATATGTACCACGGCAAGATAATTGTTGAATAATTTTTTTCATCGGTTCTATTATTACAGTGTTATAAAAATTATGGATTTTATCAAAGCTAACAGTAATAAGTCGCCGGAAGCATTTGCGCGATAGATATGACTCAAAACAAAAAGACTTTCTCACTAAAGGGTATGCATTGCGCGTCGTGTGTTACGGTAATTGAAGGCGCTTTAAATAAAGTGGACGGTGTCTCTATGGCGACGGTGAATATCGCGACAGAAAAGGCGACCGTTACTTATGATCCCGAAAAAGTGACTGACCAAATGCTGTGTTCAGCCGTATCAGGCGCAGGCTATAAGGCTCTTATTTCCGAAGAGCTTAAATCGGAAGACGAAGAACAAAAAGAGAAACTCAAAGAACTCCATGATCTGCGTTTCAGAGTAACAATTAGCCTCGTTTTGGGGCTGCTTATTCTTTGGGGCGGTTTCCCTGGCCTTATGAACACGGCGCCCTCGATTTTGCAGAATTTTTGGGTGCAACTCGTCTTAGCGACTCCGGTGCAATTCTGGGCAGGTTTCGGTTTTTATAGGGCTACAATATCCGCATTAAGGCATAGGACCGCTAATATGGATACATTGGTGGCAATCGGTACAAGCGTGGCGTATTTCTATTCAGCGGTTGTAACAATTTTTCCGGCGATTGTAGAGAGCATAGGAGTTGAGCCAATGCCATACTTCGATGTCTCCACTATTATTATTGCCCTCATATTGCTTGGACGCTATTTTGAAGCAAAGGCAAAAGCGGGAACGTCGGAAGCGATCAAAAAACTTCTTGGTCTTCAGGCAAAAACCGCGAGAGTCATTCGGGGTGATAAGGAGGTGGATATACCCATGAATGAAGTCGTAATAGGCGACATTATCCGCGTGCGTCCCGGCGAAAAAATTCCGGTTGACGGCGTTATTGTTCAGGGTGAGTCATCAATCGATGAATCAATGATAACCGGTGAAAGCATGCCAACTGACAAAGCACCCGGGGATACTGTGGTTGGCGCTACGATGAACAAGACTGGAACCTTTACTTTCAGGGCCACAAAGATTGGCGGAGAAACTATGCTCGCACAGATAATCAAAATGGTGCAAGAAGCGCAGGGGAGCAAAGCTCCGATTCAGAGACTGGCAGATCTGGTTTCTTCCTACTTTGTGCCTGTTGTGCTCATGCTGGCGATCTTTACATTTGTAATATGGTATGTATTTGGACCTGATCCTTCTCTCCTTTATGCATTACTCAATATGGTGGCGGTTTTGATAATTGCCTGTCCCTGTGCTATGGGACTTGCTACTCCAACGGCTATTATGGTGGGTACGGGCAAGGGCGCGGAACATGGAATTCTAATTAAAGATGCCGCGAGCCTTGAAACAGCACACAAAATAAACACAATTATCTTCGACAAAACAGGAACTCTCACAAAGGGTGAACCGGAAGTAACGGACGTCATTCCATTTGGGTCTATCGGTGAAAATGAACTGCTCAAATTGGCCGGCTCTATTGAAAAAGGTTCGGAGCATTCCTTGGCGGAAGCGATAGTTAAAGATACGGAGAAAAAGAAATTAGCGCTTTTAGAGGTTAGCCAATTTAAAGCTATTCCTGGGTATGGGGTGGAGGGAATGATAGACGGCAAGCGAATTGTTTTCGGTAATAAGAGGCTCATGGACAAGGAAGCTATTCAGATCGATATGGCCGCTTCAAAAATTGAAGAAATGGAGAGCGCCGGCAAAACTGTAATGATGATCGGTTCGGAGAAAAAGCTAATCGGCATTATCGCAGTAGCAGATATTATAAAAGACAGCGCAAAAGATGGGCTCGAAGCTCTTAAGAAATTAGGTGTCGAGGTTGTGATGATTACCGGTGACAACAAAAGAACCGCAAATGCGATCGGCAATAGATTGGGCATAGCTAGAGTATTGGCAGAAGTTTTACCGGACCAAAAGGAAGCGGAAGTGCGTAAAATACAAGCAGAGGGCAAGGTGGTCGCAATGGTGGGGGATGGTATTAATGACGCTCCGGCGCTTGCCGCGGCAGACGTAGGTATTGCCATGGGAAGCGGTACTGATGTCGCTATTGAGGCTGCTGATATTACCCTTGTAAACAAAGACCTGAGATCCGTTGCCGCGGCAGTCACACTTTCGAAAAAAACAATGCGGACAATCAGATTGAATCTCTTCTGGGCATTTGGCTATAATATAATTCTTATTCCGGTGGCGATGGGTGCGCTATACCCCTTTTTTCAGATTCTTTTGAATCCGATTTTCGCATCAGTCGCTATGGCCACCAGTTCGGTTTCGGTAGTTGCGAATTCACTGTTACTTAAAAGGAAGAAAATTATCTAGGACTGAGAGATTGTATAGCCCCCCATACACAATTATTTGTGTATGGGGGGCTATCGTGTAATATTGAGATATGACTGAAATAACAAAAAAATATACATTTCATGTGGGTGGCATGCACTGTAAGTCGTGCGAGGTCGTAACGGAGAGCGAGATTAAAGATCTGTCCGAGGTTACAAATGTTAAATCAAATCTTTCTAATCACACAGTGACTGTTGAGGGAAATTTCGGCGATAAAAGTAAAGAGGAGATTGCAGATAAGCTCAACGCCGTTCTTGCGAAACATAAATATACAGTATCCACTGAGGGTTTAGCACAGGACAAAAAGTGGCATGAGTTCAAGATTGCCATTCCGGTAGCCATAATATTTGCAGTAGTTTTTGTACTTCTTCAAAAAGCGGGTCTTGTGAATATTATAAGTACAGGCGATGTAACTTACGGTACTGCATTTGTGATTGGAGTTGTCGCGTCGCTTTCAAGTTGCATGGCAGTTGTCGGCGGGCTCGTGCTCTCAATGTCTGCAACATTCGCACAAGAAGGGGACAAAGTTCGTCCACAGCTTATGTTCCATGGCGGGAGGCTTGCTGCGTTTTTTGTTCTCGGTGGAGTCATCGGCGCTATCGGTTCTGCGTTTGCTTTAAATACAACGGCTACAATTATTCTCGGCATCATCATCGGTGTAGTGATGTTAATTCTCGGTATAAACTTACTGAATGTTTTCCATTGGGCCAAAAGACTCCAGCCTGCCATGCCTAGATTCTTGTCAAAGCATGCAATGGGAGTTACCAAATTCAATCACACCATTACTCCGATGCTTGTCGGCATAGTGACATTTTTCCTGCCGTGCGGATTCACACAATCAATGCAGATTTACACACTTTCCACAGGCAATTTTATGACGGGTGCACTCACTATGTTTTTTTTCGCTCTAGGAACCTTGCCGGTCTTAGCTCTTTTGAGCTTCAGTTCGTTTAGTATTCACAATAGTTCAAAGTCGGGTGTGTTCTTCAAGTCGGCGGGACTTATTGTTATAATGTTTGCTCTACTCAACATTGTAAATAGTCTGGTTATTGCCGGCCTAATTGCACCTGTATTCAATTTCTAGAAATGAAATCAAAATCAAACGGAGCACTTTATGTTTTAGCAGGGGCGATACTCTTCGCCACCCTTATCGTGATTTGGGGCGGAAGCGTTCAGTCAGGGACAACAGAAACGCCTTCGGTGGAGAACGTAAGTGTCGAAAACGGCAAACAGATTGTACAGATTAATGCGAAAGGCGGTTTTCTCCCAAGATTAAGCGAGGCAAAAGCGGGGGTGCCGACAATTCTTCGTGTCGATACCAATGGGACTTATGACTGCTCATCTTCGGTACGAATTCCAAGCCTAAGAATTAGTAAAAACCTACCAGCAACCGCTACAACTGACATTGATCTCGGAATTTCTAAGGAGGGAATTCTCGACGGCACATGCGGAATGGGAATGTACCCGTTTCGGATAGAGTTTAAATCCTAATTCCATACAACAAAAAATCGCCTCTTGGAGGGCGATTTTTTGTTGTATGGAATTACTATATTGCTACGGCCGTATCAACTGGGGCTGAGGTAATACCTGTTGCTTCACCTGTTTCAGCCGCGGTTTCCGGTGTTGTTACCGGTGTTTCTGTGGGGACCGTTTCATTTATTACCGGTTCAGTTGCGGGTTCGCTCGGAGTGGCTTCTGGTGCTACCGGGATGTCATTCGTGGGTTCAGGCGTTGTCTCGACTACCGAGGACGGTTGTTTCGAAACTGGTGCCGCACTATTTATAGTTGCATCCTCACATCTGCCGGAGTTTGAAGCCATGGCTCCGTTTACAATAGACAAGCAGTAAGGATCACTCGTGACTTTGTCGTATAGGGTAATACCTGTCGGTTTTTCTCTTGATCCCACTGTGAGTTTGCCGGTTAATACCTCGGCAAGTTTTGCTACACCTTCTTTAATGTAAGAGGTAAGTGTCGCGTCGAGTTCCTGAATTGCTTTGGTAAGCACTGATGTTAAGAGTTCGTACCTAACAGTTTGAACTGTACCGTCTAGTTTGCGCGCTGTCAGCAATGAGGAGACCGTATCAACTTCTTCGGCGATGAATCCGATTGAAGAATTTTTGTTTGCTATATAATCAAAAGTAACAGGTCGCAAAAGTTTTACCCAATCTAAACCATGATTTAAGTCTTGTATATTCTCTTTGTATATTATACTTGAAACACTACACGTCCCACCTGTCATGTATTTCAGTTCGTTGTTTGCGTCAATACACACTACCCCGGTCAGGGCACCAACGTCTGTCGATAACCCGGTAAAACTGACTGTTCCATTCACGGAGAATGTTCTCCATGGCGAAGTGGTGCCAACTCCTAGCATATTGCCAACAAGAGCATTTGTGGAAACGGTTAGAGCGGATGTTGAGGCCAGATTTTCCACAATCAGATTGCTCGTAGTTGCGTTATTTGAGACGATCATGTCCGTAGTAGAAGCTAAGGTACCCACTATTACATTCGTTGAAGTTGAAGTCGTGAAAGTGGCATTGCCTCCAAGAATTGTTACTGTAGTCGAACTTTGCAGTGACATGTCCCCGAGACCGGTTAATCTAGAATAAGGAAGTGAACCTGTAGTGTCTGATAAAGCGATCCCGAGAGTTGATGTTGCTAGAGTAGACCAGCCTGAACCTGTCCATGAAAGCATGTCGCCGAAGAGTGAGCCGCCAATGTGTGGAACCGTTGATGAGGCTGAAATATAACTGCTGACTCTAGCATCTTGGTAATACAGTTTAGAGCCTTCTGCCAGTGCATCGGTAGTTGTTGCACTGAAGAAGTTGTAGAACAACCCTCCAAATGTTGATGTATAGACTCCGTCTGTCACTGTGCTGGCGTTTCCAAGCACGCTACCGACTATATTCTGCAATGCTGTAAGTGTTCCGGAGACTGTCATGTTTGTCGTGGATGCTGTAATGGCAGCAAGATTAGTGCTCGTCGCATTGGTAGAAGTGCTATTTGTGAACTCTGCATTTCCACCTAGAATTATCACCGTACTAGAACTTTGCAGTGACATATCTCCGAGTCCGGTTAGACGAGCGTAGGAAAGTGTACCACTTGTGTCTGACAACGCGACACCAAGTGTTGAAGTCGCTCGTGTATCCCACGCAGAACCTGTCCATGAGAGCATGTCTCCAAAGAGTGATCCTCCAATGTGTGGAATGGTTGATGAGGCAGATATATAAGCACTGACACGTGCGTCTGTGTAGTATTTGTTTGTGATGCCTTCGGAAAGAGCATCCGTGGTTGTTCCGCTGAAGAATGTATAGAAGGGGGTTCCAAAATCTGTTAATTTTTTGGCATCAAGGGAGCTTATCCACGAAGGGTCGGCAATTGACTGAAGCACGTTTAATGTTCCGGATATTGTCAAGTTGGTGGTTGATGCCGTAACTGCTGCAAAATTCGTTGACGTAGAATTTGCGAACAAATTCCCGGATGTCCATGTATTGTCGGTGTACAACTTTGGGATTGTCGTTGATGAGTGAACAAAGCTATTGACCCTAGAATCTGTGTAGTAAAGATTTGACCCCTCGGCAACGTCAGTGGTTGACATTCCCATAGTGCTTGTCGCAATCCACGTTGGTCTGCCAGTCGTGTAATCTTGTGACAAAAACTTTCCAGCTCCCGTGGTTGAGGCAAGGGTTCCAATCGTGTTCGCGCCGGATGCATATAGCAGGTCACCGGAGTTTACAGAAGAAAGTCCTGTTCCACCGTAAATTACGCCTATAGTTGATCCATTCCAAAGTCCAGAAAGAACCGTTCCAAGTTTAGAGGTCTCTGTTACGTCTATGTCGGTCGTAGTTGCTTTTGCTCCAACAAAATTTGCGAATGTGGAAGAGGCTGTAGCATAAATGTTCCCCACTTTGAGAAGACCATCTACTGTGATTGAAGTAGATGAGGCGTAAGGTAGGAGCGAGGCCTTGGAAGCGCCTGCTGTGAAATAATTTGCGTTTACGTCACCGGAGAAAGATGAAGTATCTCCATTGCCTCGAAGCGTAGTAGTTGAGGTAGTACCGATGAAAATGTCTCCGAGGGCAGATATGCCCGTGGTTGAGGCTCCGCCTGTCATGGAAAGTAACCTGGTAAACGTGCTGGTTCCGCTCACTATGCCTCCATTAGTAAGTGATAGATAGAGTGAAGTTAGGTCGGGAATCTCATTTATGACCAGACCGGATATTCCACTTAAAGTTACATTGTAAAGTTTGACATTAGTGAGCTGGTCTATCTTGTTCGTGAGTGTTACTTGATTTTGAACTGACTGGACTGAAGGAGCGCTGTAACTACCTGCTGGGCTTCCGGAGACACGGTTGATTGCGGAGGTGAGTTTGTTGTCCAGTTGATTTAGTCTGGTTTCAAGTTCGGTTTTTGAGATTGGTTCTACGAGAGGTTTTGTTTGGGAAGCTTGCAAACGGAGCGATGCAATTATTTGCTCAAGAGTCCTAACACGCTCGCTCAGTTTAATTATTCCTTCCACATTCTCTGTAACAGTAGGTGATTCAATTTTCGGTGCCGTGGAAGAGCTCAAGCTTGAGAATGGAGCAATTTGAATAACCGCTGCTAGTTTTTCAACTTCCTGTTCTAAAATGGGCTTGGGTTCGGCGTGAGCCACTTCAGGTTTTGCAAAGTTATTGCTGATTGAGATTCCGTAACCTACGAACGTACTTCCTACGAACACTATCGCCGTGAATAGCGAGACAGCAGTTTTTATATAAAGCATTTTTAATTATTAAACGATATGAACTGATTAAATTATAGCCTTGTGAATGCTACCTGCATTTAAAGTTGGTGTCTAATTTGTGGAACACCACAATACAAATTTCGTGAACTGAAAAGAAAAGTGGTACAATTAGTATCAAGAGAGAACTATTTATGCAAAAACTCCGTGGTGTTTTAAAAAACGGCAGCCGGATATTAAAAATAATTTGGCCCAGTTCCAAGTGGCTTATTGGAGGCTATTTCCTTGTGGTTTTAATTGGTTCAGCTTTGCCGTTTTTGAGCTCTGCTGTTCGAGGTCTTCTCATTAACGATCTTTCTAGTGCGGTTGCCGGTGGAAATACAGAAAACGTCTATATTCTCATAGGAATTACAGTGTTTCTCATATTTTTGAGTTCTATAGTGAATGACGCTGAGGGAACGATCCAGGTTCTTTCAGGACACAGAATAGAAAAAGCCATCACGGAGATGGAGCTCAAAAAGCGTATGAAGATAGATTGCGCCCAGATTGAAGACCCAAAACTTAATGATCTTTTTAATAAGGTAAACCAAAAAGGGGTCTGGTCATTTCAAGATTTTTTCGCTAGATTTTTTAGCACCATTCGCTTTGGGGTCAGATTTATTCTGGCAGCCTTAGCGATTACATGGGCAAGCCCTTGGTTGCTTTTATTGCTCATGCTCTCAGTTATTCCTGAGGTAATTGTCGACATGCGAGATGCGAATAGGGCATGGGGTATTCACAACGCTAAAGCTGAAACGACAAGAAAATATTGGGATTTACAAAGTATTTTTAGACATCAAATTGTCGAAGCTAAACTGTTTGGCGCACTGCACTATTTTTATGAAAGGATGATTAGTCTCCTAGACAAATTTCACAAAGATGACAGAGACCGAGAGATTGTAAACTATAGATTCAAAACTTTTGCAACTCTTTTAACGAATAGTGCCATGGGTGTAGCAATGGTGTGGTGTGCACTCAGAGTTTTAGAGGGTGATATTATGATAGGAACTTTCACTTTCTATATCGAAAGTATAATGAACCTAAGGAACTCTCTTTCGAGCACTCTCTTTAACGTCAGCCGTGCCATGAGCGTAAATCTTTATGTGAATGATGTGTTTACAATGGTCGATTTACCAAGCACCTTGCCGGATACAAAACACCTGCCGCCAATACATAAAAATGGAACTCCAGAGATTGTATTTAAGAACGTTTCTTTTGCGTATCCGGATACGACACGAAATGTTTTGGAGAACATTAGCATAACGATTAAGCCAGGAGAAAAATTAGCAGTCGTTGGGCTTAACGGAGCTGGCAAGACCACATTTGTAAAGCTTCTTTGCAGATTCTATGATCCAGACAAAGGTCATATCGCGCTAGATGGCAAAGATCTCCGCGAAGTAAATCTAAATTCGTGGCATCAAAAGATGGGGGTCCTGTTTCAGAACTTTAATCATTATTACTTGCCCGTAAAAGAGGCCATTGCAGCTGGGCAGACAGGCAAGGCGATTAGTTTGAAAAAAGTTAAAGAAGCAGCAGATAGAGCTCAAGCAACAGGCTTTATTGAGAACATGCCACAAAAATTCAATACTCAACTTGGCAAGCATTACACAGGAGGAGTTAATTTATCAGGTGGCGAATGGCAAAAGATTGCTCTCGCGCGTATGTTTTACCGTGATCCTGACATTGTTATACTCGATGAACCCACATCTGCAATTGATGCACAATCAGAGGCTGCGGTATTTGAACATTTAGAAAAAGTCAGCGAGGGTAAAACGGTTATCTTTATTTCTCATCGATTTTCGACTGTGCGTAGGGCAGAGAAGATCGCTGTAATTGACAAAGGAAAACTTGCCGAATACGGCACGCATGAAGAACTTATAAAGCTCGACAAAGAATATGCTCGACTGTACAATCTGCAGGCAAAGGCATTTAATGAATAGCAATTCGTTGGACACCGAGTGTCCATGGACACTCGGTGTCCAAAAATATGCAAGTTAAAATCGAGCAAAGTTGGAAAAATGCCTTAGCTGACGAATTCGAAAAGCCTTACTTTAAAGAGCTCGCCTATTTTGTGCGCGATGAATACAAAAACGCAAGAGTTTATCCTCCCGCAAGGTTTGTTTTTCATGCTTTTGAAAAGACATCTTTTGATAAAGTCAAAGTTGTCATACTCGGACAGGATCCATATCACGGCCATGGTCAAGCGCACGGACTCTGTTTTTCTGTAAACAAGGGAGTTCGCATTCCGAGATCGCTCGAAAACATTTACAAGGAAATTAGAGATGATCTGGGACAACTTGGAAGCTTAGCTTCCAAGTTGGGTAATTTAGAACATTGGGCGGAGCAGGGGGTTTTGCTTTTAAATGCGACGCTCACGGTGCGAGCCGGCATGGCCGGCTCGCACCAGAACAAAGGCTGGGAAACATTTACAGACGCTGTGATTAAAACACTTTCTGATAAAAAAGAGAATCTGGTGTTTATTCTTTGGGGCAGGTGCGCGCAAGAGAAGAGTAAAATTATTGATTCAGCGAAACATCTTGTTCTGGAGGCTGCACACCCATCACCATTTTCAGCACATAACGGTTTTTTTGGCTGCAAGCATTTCAGTAAGACGAATGAATATCTAAGGGAGCACAATATTCCAGCTATTCAGTGGTAATTTGTTTGGTATAATGCTCAAATGCTAAAGCGGAGAAAATTTACTCATGAGCATTTCGTTGTTGTCATCTCTTGTGTGGCTGTTTCCTTTCTTTTAATTAAAGGCGGAACTCCGCAACTTCTCTTGAATGCAAGTGCGCAATTCCAGATTCTAAGCAGTTTTATTGCTGGAATGTTTTTTACGTCTCTTGTAACCATGCCTTTTGCCTATGCTGCCATCGGTGGGCTTTCCGGCACTGTTCCTATTGTGACGCTCGCTTTAGTCGGTTCTGCTGGAGCCACCATGGTGGATATGTTTATGCTTTCAATTGTGGAAGAAGGAGTAGATGCTGAAATTGAGCAGGCGCTTTCTAAAAATGTGCGCCATCGCATTGAGGTTGCGTTAAGTCATCCTTTTCTCCATTGGCTTGTGCCGATCGTTGGCGCGCTCATCATACCTTCGCCATTGCCCGATGAAATCGGACTTGCTCTAATGGGCCTCACAAAAATGAAACCGATCTACGTTGCTCCAATCTGCTTTATAATGAATGCCATAGGAATCTTTGCAATAGTTTGGGTCGCGCAGATGTTTTAACTTATGTTCTGGAAACTACCACCAAAGATTAAGATATACGAAGCTCTTGGAAGTCTTGCCGATGAAAGGGTTGAACCCTTAGAGGGTGGTGCGAAGGTTTACTCCTCGAGTAGAAAGAAGTTTTATACCGTAACTTATGACAAAGAGAAGCACGCCATCATGGCGAACGACAATGGATCGTTCTGGCAGGGGTACCTAGGATACCCGGCCATTGCTTATCTAATGCAGATTGGTGAGATTGAATACGACAAAAAAGTTTCAGAAGTTCTCAAGGGAATTGAGTGGAAAGAGGTAAATACTAAATTCAAAAACAATTACGACAAAACTATTGAATATGTTCATGCTTTAGCAGAAGAAAAGGGAGTGAAGTCTAATTTGATTGAGATGGAAGTAGATAAAACATTAATGTGGATTGAGTCTCATCCGTTAAAGATGCTCGGCAAACGCATAGAACCACCAAAAGAGTAACATTTTTGAATGAGTTGTTGAAAACTTTCTAGGGAGAAAAAAGTTTTACTGTTAAAATAGAGGTAGTATTAAATAAAGTTAGTCAATAATATTTTTTATGTTCAATATTAAAAAGGCGATAGGGTATGGAGCTCTTTTGTGGCTCGTCATGTTTGCAATAATAAGTGCCACACTTCCATCGTATAATTCTTACTGGTGGATGACGCCCGTGATGTCAGTTGTCGGTTTGATGCTTGCGTATGTTTTTTCCCGTTATGAAAATCCAAAGTCGATCAATGCCGCTTTCAGTTACGGCGCGACTTTCGTTGTCGTTGGTTTAATATTGGATTATCTAGTTTCCTACCAATTTGTCCCTGGTCTTTTCAACGACACAATTTACTGGCTTTCGTACCTCCTCATATTGATTGCTCCAGAACTGGAAAGGACGCTTAGGGTCCCCACAAAGAAGCGATAGCCGACATAAGATTTAAAGCAAAAGGTTAGGCTCGCTTTCGCGAGCCTATTTGCCACTCTGTGCGCGGATTTCTGCTTTTATTGCTGAAATTCGCTCAGGGGTGAGACCAAGGATTCCTGCCAGAGGAGGGAAGATGTCGGTTTTTACAAGCCGACAAAAATCCTCCGGTGTTACGAGTCGCACCTCCCTTATGTTTTTCCCTGGCCAGAAACGGATCTCCTCAAGAGGTGCGGTGGTAACTAGTGTGCAGAGAGTGTAATGAATAATACGTCTCGGGAATTGAGGATGTCTCCTTGATCCGATGACGTAAATTGCCTTAACTCTCTGACCGATTTCACCACCGACCTCTCTCTTTGTTTCTTTCAGGAGTCCGTATGCCCGCCACTTTTTCCCACCGGGGAGACACCATTCAAGCGTGGAGCCGTCTTTGCCTCGACGCTTTTTTTCACGATGGACGACGACCACCCTAAGCTCTTTTGTGGTTCTGTTCATCCATATTACGACACCTAGACAAAGTGGCGCGAGTCCGTTTCGTCGTCTTCTGCTCAATCCGGGACGGTACCTGGGTTTTTGGCCTTTCTTTCCTGGTAGAACTCCTTGGTGGAGTCCACGTTTCCCGCACTTTCGAGTCACTAAAATCACCTCCTTCCGTGGCTCGCCTCAAACGTTAGAACAACTCCGATATAGACTAACATCGGAGTTGTATAAGTCAATGCTGGCTAGGAAATACGCAAAACTTGAGCAACTGCCGGATCTAAATTTGTCTTGATCAAATGTTTAATTTCTGAAGTGGGTATCCACCTTACCTCCTCAATTTCATGAGTCTGTGATGGAGCCGATGTGGGTTCATCTTTTGTCAGGCGACACAGGTGGTATGCGACCATTACGGGAAATTGCGGGTGCATTCTAATATGAAGCTGTCGTACCGACTTAACTTCGTAACCGGTCTCATCAAGCACGTCTCTTGCGAGTGAATCTTCCCTCGTCTGATCAAGTTGTTGTTTGCCACCGGGGAAAGCCCATTCAAGCGTGGAGCCGTCGCCACCTTTTTCTTTATTGACTCGACGGATCATGAGAACCTCGCCGGCTTTGTTTTCAACAATAGCCAAGTTGATGAAAGACGCTTTTTCTCGCGATGTAGTTTGGCCACTATTAGTTGTGGATAAATCGTCCACTGTCATGTTGAATCCAATCTACAATATGCGACATTGGTTTGCAAGCATCCACGAAAGCCTTGTTGTCTTAAAACGGCAAAAGTTATATCATTAGTAACCATTCGTAATCAACAAAATCATGAAAAATACAATAATCTGGGTACTGTTTCTGGTGGTTGTGGTAGGTGTTGTGGTAGGGATTATCTATTCAGCTAAAAAAGGTAATCCGGATGTTAAAGATACTGTTTATGATATTCAGGTTTCTGAAGAAGACCAGGTTAAAGGTTCTAATAATCCAAAGCTCACTATAGTCGAATATAGCGATTACCAGTGTCCGGCTTGCGCCGTGTACGCGCCGGTAGTGGACGAGATTATGAAGAACTATGGAAGCACGACCAGGCTTGTCTATAAAGATTTTCCGTTGGATCAACACAAGAACGGCAAGATTGCATCTTATGCCGCAGAAGCGGCAGGCCTGCAAGGCAAGTACTGGGAGATGCATGATGAGCTCTTTAAAACCCAAGCGGATTGGTCTGAATCGGAAACAGCGTTGAAAACTTTTAGCGAGTATGCGGCCAATCTTGGTTTAGATACGAAAAAGTTTGCAGTTGACGTATCGTCCGATGCCGTAAAGCAGAGAGTTGAAAGGGATATTACATCGGGTAAAGAGTATCGAGTGAGTTACACGCCCACTTTTTTCCTAAACGGAAAAAGAATTGAGAATCCCGCAGGTTATGAAGCCTTTAAGACACTAATTGATGCCACAGCAAAGTAATATCCCAAGATGGCTCATAGCTCTGTTCTTCCTTGTCGCACTGGCTGGTTTTGTAGATGCTACGTACCTTACCGTTCAACATTTTTTAAATGTCGCACCACCCTGTTATATTCTTACCGGCTGCGATACTGTAACTACCAGTTCATACTCTGTAATTGTAGGAATTCCCGTCGCATTGCTCGGTGCGCTTTATTACCTGTTCATGATGGTGTTCGCTCTCTTTGTACTCGATTCAAAAAAACACCATCTGCTTCAACACTTAGCTTTTTTCTCTTGGGCGGGGATAATCGCCGCGATTTACTTTACCGCTATCCAAGCATTTGTGATCAAGGCTTACTGTCTCTACTGTCTGGCCTCAGCGATGAGTTCCGTAATGCTCTTTCTTATCGCCCAGCATAAATGGCGCATTCACAAGAGACATATGAGAGCCATTAGTCGCGACAGTCTCTAGTAGTATGTATCAATATTTCTTAAGTGCTCTTTGTACGTTTTTGCAGTGTGGATTTTGCGGGCAGCGTCATGCATGTAGAAGAAGGCTTCTGTTTTCACTGGATTCAATGCTGCGGTAATAGAGGCAAGGCTCGGATTTGAGATGGGAGTAGGGGGCAGGCCTTCATACTTGTAAGTGTTGTAGGGCGAATCAATAAACTTGTCTTTAGAGGTTAGCCGCGGCCACCAACCGATCTTTTCATTGCCTTTGGCATACTGAAGGGTCGCATCTATATCGAGAGACATTTCGTTAAAGATTCTGTTCCAGATTACACCGGAA
This sequence comes from Candidatus Vogelbacteria bacterium, assembly GCA_016215335.1. Classification (GTDB taxonomy): domain Bacteria; phylum Patescibacteriota; class Minisyncoccia; order Phycocordibacterales; family JACRKE01; genus JACRKE01. The sequence goes on from JACRKE010000039.1 coordinate 14,807, forward strand.
ACTATCCTCATGTCCTGGCGGCCTGCCGCTTCGCGCTGAATGATTGAAGCTATTTTTAATGCCAGGTCGATGTCGACTGCCTGATCAGTGGATGTGGTGTATCTTGAAATGACTTCGCGTTCAAACTGTTCCACCAGCCGTCCGTATGCTTGCACGGGCTTGGTTTCCGGAGGGAAGTAGTAGGTATCGGGGAATAGGTATCCTTCGGTCTCATGTTCTTTCTTACTCTCTTTTACGATCTTAACAAAATCCGCCTTTTCGTCTTCAGACCATTTGAGTTTTTTGCTTAAAAGTTCCGCTACCTCTTCTTTTCGAGTGCCCGGGTTTACAATTACGACTTTCGCGTCAGTGCCCATTATCTCTTCGTACGCCTGCAAAATAGCCGCAGAGAGGCCTGACATTTGAACAACCGTCCAGGCTGATGCTTCTAGACTGTCAGCTTTGATAAATTTTTGATCGAGTTCCGGCGTTTCTCTTATGTTTTTGTTCTTTATGTCAATATTTGTGGTAAAAGTTTCAATGTCTCTTTTATCCGGGGATCCCATTCTTATTACCACTGCGGTCAATACGCTTACGAGTACAATACAGAGCGCGATAATTACTGCGCCGGAAATGCAGATCCTCTTTAGATATTTTTTCTCGCGCTGACTGAATTCTAATTTCAAATGTTTTTTCCTAAATCCCATGTATAGTCTTAAAGACTATTCTAACCGAAGTCGAATGATATGTATACAAAAGCCCTGCAATCCAACTAGAAGCATAAAAATTAGTGCTTGGGCTTGCGCTTCACAAACTTGTAGAAATGGCTTATTTCACCTTTTGCCGTTTCCTCCTGAAACAAAAAGGCGAGCATGTGCTCGTCAAAAATCTTCCCGAACTCTTTCCAGCTCATAGGTTCCAATTCTGGCCCCGGTTCACCGAAATCTATGCGTAAAATACCATCTTTGCCTTTCTTTGCATCCTTGGAACTTTTAACACGCGCAGGTTTGCCATTACGTTCTTCCACCCAAGCTTTAATAACCTCTAGCTGTACTGTTTGGAACACCCTGTTTTCCATAGATTTTTTTGATTGCTCGGGTTCGACCTTTATAAGATCATTTTACCTTTAATTCGGGAGACTATCCATAGTGCGTCAGTTTTGATACATTGACGCCATGGAAACAAAACATAAGATTGAGACATCTGACGGGCATGTTATTTACGGAACTCTAACGCTTTCGAAAAAACCATCGCAAAAGCTTATCATTTTCGTGCATGGTCTTACAGGTCATCAAAATGAGTCCATGTTTTATAACGGGTCTAAATTCTTCAGCAGTAAAGGATTTAACGTGTTTCGTTTTGATCAATATTGTGGAGAGAAAGATGCTCGCCGGTTCATAGATACTACTACAGAAATTCACGCAAAAGATTTAAATGCCGTGGTGAAATTATTTAGTCAGAAGTATGATCAGATTTATCTTGTCGGCCACAGTTGGGGAGGGCCTGTGATCCTTTCATCTGATCTTAGTAAGATAACCGCGTTAATATTGTGGGACCCGTCTCCGTCCGGGGAACTAATAAAGGATTGTGAGGAATTGCGATATGAGCCGAAACTTAATGCGTACATTTTGGATTGGGGGATTAGACAAATTTTGGGAAAGGCGTGGTTTGAATCAGCACAAAAGCTTCCAAGCGTGGAAGATCTGGGTTCCAAGTGTAATAAACCGATAAAGATAATTGCCGCCGAAAGAGGAACCGAGGGTAAAAGTAAAATACTTTTGAAAAAGATAGATTGTCTGAAATCTTATGTTTGTGTTAAGCGCGCGGACCATTGTTTCCATGTTGAAGGCACCCAGGATCAACTTTTTAAAGAAACTCTCGATTGGCTCAAAAAATTCTAAATACACTTTCCTGTTATGTTTTTCCGATATAGAATGCAAGTATGAAAAATACGGGGAGCAAACGAATATGGGTGGTCGCTTTCATTGTTCCGGTTGTTTTAATTTTAATAGGAGCGGGAGTCTTTTTTTACTTAAGTCAAGACGAAGCGTTGCCTAAATTCGAGATAACAACAGGGGTGCTCAAGGAAGAGAACAGGGAGCATTTCTATGATATTGACGTCGAGTATCCTGAGATCAAAGGAGATAGTGAAGCAGTAGTCAAAATAAATAAGCAGGTCAAAAATTTTGTAGACAAAAGAGTCGCAGATTTTAAATCTTCGACACTCGAAATCGAACAACAGCCGTTTCCAGATGCTAAAAGCAGTTTAGTGATAAGATTCGAATACGGTACACGTGTGAAGAGAGGTGTTCACCCCACTATTTATTTTAGATTCGAAGAGTCTCCATACATAGCCGGGGCTGCTCATCCGAACGGAGCGGTAATATCATCCAATTTTAACCTGAAAACAGGAGATTACTTGAAGCTGTCTGATTTTTTTGCTTATCAGAGTGATTTTCTCAGCACAATTTCAAAGTTGGCGAGTGACGACTTACTCAAACAGTTTGATACTTTCAAAAATAGCCAGGATGGTTTAGTAGACTGGATAAAGGCTGGCACTGCGCCAACGGCAGACAACTATAACGACGGTAGCTTCTATGTTAAACCCGAGGGATTTACTCTTATCTTCAACCCATATCAAGTGGCCCCCTACGTCTTTGGTGAAAGAGAAGTGACGATTCCGTGGGAGCAGCTCAGATCATATCTTGCGGGAGAGTGGGCTGCGTCGGTGGTTTTTTCAAAAGATGATAATCAGCTTTAAAAAGTAAATATATGAAATCAGAAGAAATAAAACGTGAGATGGATTCAATCAATGAAAGAATCAGGGATAAAAGCACTGACTTGGAGAAACTCCAGGATAGAAGTAAAGACAAAAATTCCGACCTTAATTCACTAAGGCGTGAGAGCGAAGGTTTACAATCAAAAATAAGCGATATCACAGCCGAGATTTCAAGAATGAACTCAGAAATTACGTTACTCTCAACCGAGATCTCTGGATTTCGCAGCAGTCTCACAAACAAAGATGCGGATTTCCAGCGTGAGCTTCAAGCAGAGACAGATGCGGCAACCAAATTAGCCCAAAAGAGTAAATAGGTTGGACGTTTTTGTCTTGGTCTAAGATCTGTTTTAGGGGTGGTGCTATCATGCCATTGAAATTTTGTGAGGCTGTATTCTATTGTCTGTCCCAAGACACTTTTTAGTTGTCTCGGGTGTTATCTATAGTATAAATAAATTAAGTAAATTGGCGGTTAGGTCGAGCCGCTTTGGATTTTCAGGTTAATGTTCGGTGCGGGCGGTTCTTTATCAGAATAATATAGCCAGAGCATGATGATACGTAAGCATGGACTAGGAGCGAGCGATCGTTTCGCCAGCGCGAGAAGGAACATCCTGCGCTCGGTATGGAACGATGCTTAGGGCGGATGAGCCCTTGAACCAAAACACAACTAAATAGAGTAGTCTTACAAAAATAAATTGGGAATGTACCCATGTGCGAAAGGAGGCAAGGGGAGTACAGTCGATCAATAAGTACAAATAGGGATTGCTATCCGGTATTATAGAGTTAGCAGTTACGGGTTTGCACTGATTCGCCTAGGTTGTATTCAAGCCAGTTTCACCAAGTTTCCACGCATAAAATAGAAAGCGACCTTTTATGAGGAGGTCGCTTTTTGTATCTTCTGAAACCTTTATCAAAGCGCCATAGTTATAATCAGTACTTGGCCAATCTAAATATTCGCCTAGGTAGTAGGGATGGGCACTTAGCCTCAATGTCCCAATTTCTCCCACGCTAATGCGTGGATGATAAATTGAGGATCCAGAGTGTAATCGCGAGGGATGAAGGCAAAGTGGGTCGCACCAGCCCCAATTTTTTGATCCAAATACAAAAAAATAGATGAGCTTAAGGGGCCTCTTGGGCCCTTTTAGCGTCATCACATTATTTCGATTTAGCAATGTTGACTCTGCTAAATATCGAACATAAGCTAGACTCATCAGATAACTAAAAAATATGTATAAATTGTCCAGAACTTTATCAGTATTTTTTGTTTTACTTCTAGTATTCCTGTTCGGAACTTCTTCAGCTTCGGCCTATTATTACAGTAACTCTATGTACGGCTACGGTTATGATCCATCATATTATCCACAAACTGGATTTTCAGCTTATTCCGCTAACAGTGCTAACTATGGATATGCGCCCACTATGTCATACGCTCCATATTTCAACTATAACTACCTAAACTCATCTCCGAATTACGCATATCCTCAACAAAACAGTTACAGTAACTACAATCCGTATCAAAACCAGAACTCTCCGTCCATCAATCGTTACAGCCCGTACAGTTCGTACCAAAACAACAACTCCTTTTACCAAAATTATCAGAACTCATACTACCCTCAGAATAGTTATGGATATAGCAACTACGGAAACCAAAATTATAGCGGAAGTAATATAAACTGGGCAGCCTCAGGAAATTTGCCATGGTCAATCGCACCTGGTCAGTATCAGAATGCTGTCTACAACTATGCATGTACCGCGAATTCCACACGTGGTACGTACTGTTACTATTAATTTGCTTGCATCTTATCTACTGTGATATAAATTATCAAGCGTAGGATAAGACTACAGACATAAGATAGAACCTGTTGGGAGGTCCAAGGTGACAACTTGCGTAAAAATGTTCGTACGCTTTCGCATCAGGCTAAAGAGAGCATGCGAGGCGGTCTTTTTGGTACCTTTGGTCTCAACCTCAATTCCCGCGGGCACATTTGTTGGTCGTCGTGAGCCGAATCCGCACGATCTAGGTGGCGAACCAATGATAGTCTGCGTGGAAACCGGAGCAGCCGCCGCGGAGCGGCGGCTGCGGGCAGCGTCCGAATCCTTCGAGGAGATGGAATGATGTGCCCCACATGTCTTCAAAGCCGGCCCCACCAAAGGTGGGGCCGGCAGATTTGTCTCACGATATACACAGAATTTGTTTACTTGATTTTAGACTGCAAAAGCGCTACTATATAAGTGTTCGAAAAGTATAAGCAATTAGCCCCGCAGGGCGGTTTTTTATAGGTTAAGTATTCGAGTATAATTTGTATTTAAAACTACAACCTACTCACTACAACCTACAACCTAAATAAAATGTCATTTGCCGAATATATAAAGGAAACAAAAGGAGAGCTCAAGCACGTTAACTGGCCGACCAGAAATCAGACTACAAATTATACAATTTTAGTGATTATCATATCGGTGGTGGTCTCTATACTGTTATTTGCTTTCGATACCGGTGTTATCGCTTTACTAAGTAAACTACTATTTAAATAATCTATGGCCAAACAAGAGATACAAGCAGGTCGCAACTGGTATGCCATCCACACTTATTCGGGCTACGAAAAAGCTGTTGTACGCAACCTAAAACATCGCATTGAATCGCTAGGCATGGAGGACAAAATTTTCGGTGTCATTTTCCCAACAGAGAAAAAAATCAAAGTCAGAAACGGTAAGCGTGTTGAATATGAAGACACTATTTATCCGGGCTACGTACTCGTGGACATGATAGTGACCGATGATTCTTGGTATGTAGTGCGTAATACTCCTCGAGTAACTGGCTTTGTCGGTTCTGGAGTTCACCCGGTACCTCTCGCAAAGAATGAGATAGAAGAGTTATTCAAGCGAATGGGAGGCACTGAAACGAAACACAATATTGACCTTGAAATAGGCGAGTCGGTCAAGGTTTCAGACGGTCCGTTTAAGGATTTCGAAGGTAAGGTGAATGAAATTGATACAGAGCGCGGCAAGGTTAAAGTTCTCGTGTCGATCTTTGGTCGCGAAACACCGGTCGAATTAGATTTTCTCCAGGTGGCGAAAATCTAAACATTTGACCTGTGACTTTTGACATTTGACTAAAAAATAGGTAGCTTTAAATTCACCCCTATATACAATATACTAATCCCTATATACAATATACTAATCCCTATATACTAATTTATGGCAGTATTAAAGAAACAACTAAAACTACAGATTCCAGCAGGTAAGGCTACACCGACGCCTCCAGTAGGTCCGGCCCTTGGTCAGGCAGGTATAAACATTGGCGAATTCATTACCAAGTTTAATGCTGCTACTTCAAAGATGATGGGGGATATTATCCCTGTAATCATTAGGGTCTACGATGATCGCTCGTTCGATTTTATACTTAAAACTCCCCCTGCATCAAACTTGATTTTGAAAGCGATCGGAGCAGAGAAAGGATCAGGCGCACCAAATATGAAAAAAATTGGCAAGATCACAAAGGCGCAGATAAAAGAGATTGCCGAAAAGAAAATGGTGGATATGAACACGGCAAATATAGAGTCAGCAATGGCGATGGTTAGGGGTACTGCGAAGAATATGGGAGTGGATGTAATCTAAAATTACATAGGACTGCCCTATGCATAGGGCAGTCCTATGTTAAAATAAATTCAAACAAGCAAAAAGGCCCTCCTGGGCCTTTTTGCTTGCGTATCCTTAATGCTGTGTTCTTTTGTTCCATCGAGTTGCTGAACTTGCCTGTCGTAATATAATAACCGCAACATGAGTCTGAGGCAAAAGACAAAGAAGAGGGTTCCAAAACAGTTGAAAATTCAAAAGGCAAAAAACATTTGCCTTACTCCGGGTGAGTATATTCCGGATTACGACAATCTAAAAAAGACAGTAGAACTTTATAGAAAAGCAGGGCTCAGAATCGTGCTTACTCAAGGTGTGTACGACCTGCTCCATATTGGCCACGCACTCTATCTGGCGAAGGCGCGTCAGCTCGGTGACCTACTCGTGGTTGGAATAGATTCAGACGCCCTCACAAAGGCGAGGAAAGGTCCAAGGCGCCCAATTGTGCCGGAAGGTGAGCGAATAGACATGTTGCTTCATTTAAGACACGTAGACATCGTCACGATTAGAGACGTAGAGCATGACATTGGGCATTTAATCCGACTCGTCCAGCCTGATGTACTTGTGGTTTCTGAATCAACCACAGATTTCACCCAAGAGCAGAAACTGTCATACCAAAAAAATTGTGGAAAGATTGTAATAATGCCGCCACAAGCGACACAAGGTTCGACACAGAGGATAAGAACGCTTGCGGTAGATGGTGCCGAAGAGCTAGCAAGCGAAATCTCAAAACTAGCTTATGACTTTATCGAAAAAATCAAAAACGGCTAAGGTTCTGAGGAATGTAAAAAAAAATAAAGCCGCAAGGATTAAGCATTCAAAATTAAAGAAAAAAACCGCAATATTGCTGTGGGTACCGGTGGTGCACGCCGGGTACATTAAATTTTTCGAAGAAAATGGGGGAGATGCTTTTGTGATAGGTAAAACACTTGTCGAAGATTATCCGAGGCTTGAACGTGATATTCGAGCAGTGGATCCAAAGCACATTGCTAAGTCACTTTCGACTATTTTGAGACGCAAAGTACAGGTCTTAGACAAGAAGATTCAAGTTTTCGCAAAAAAATATCCTCGTGTGGTAATGGCAGCGGAAGAGATGAGCGAGACTGTAGCGAAAAAATTCTTACTTAAAAATGAGGTTGAATACAAGCCTGCCTTCTTGCGTTGGGACAAAAAGATTTCGGATACCGAGAACAAAATTGATCCCCACCGCAAAATTTCAGTAGACGCCTTGCATAAAGAGCTCGTTCTCCGCGCGAAACTCGAAGGTTCGAAGTCTCCTGATTGGTGGAGACAAATTGGGGCACTTTTGGTACGCAACGGAAAAGTTCTTACTTCGGGGCATAACAAACATTTACCGCACTTGCGACATCAAGATTCTTTTGGAGACCCACGCATGAATTACGACTACGGTGAGGCTCCAAATACTTACCTTTCAATTCATGCTGAGGCACACGCTTTGGTTTTGGCGGCAAGACAGGGGATTAAAACTGAAGGAGCAGACATGTTCGTCTCAATCTTTCCATGTTCCAACTGTGCACGATTGATTTCCCAATCTGGAGTGAAGAGAGTGTACTACGGCGGTGGTTACTCGATGCTAGAAGGTGAAAAAGTTTTGAAAGACGCCGGGATTGAAATCGTGTTAGTACAGTGACTACAATTTTTTCAAGTTTTTGATTACTTTAGTTTAACTCACGATCGCAAGTAATTCTAGAGTGCCTTGTAGCCAATAATAAACGTCACCCAAACTTCCCGGGTAGATAATAAATGGGTTACCGTAATCGCCATATGAACACGGCGATAAAACAGGGTGTTTTTGAGGAAAAGCTAGAGGAGTATCTACAGGCGAATAAAAGG
>JACRKE010000040.1 GCA_016215335.1 Candidatus Vogelbacteria bacterium
TTTAATTCTTTTTTTAAAACTCCCGCGACTATAATGAGTTTGATCTTTCCTGTATTTTTGAATTTCTTTAATATCTCTTCCTTGGTGAATGGTGCGGTGGGAAAGATGAGTGCCTTTAATGGAGCCGTGAGCGAAAAACTCGGATCAAACTGCCAACCCTTGCTTTTCCCCGGAGCATCTTCGGTTGCTATCGGAACTTTGGCACGAATGAAGTGTATCTCAAATAGCGCACGCAGTTCCCTATTAACTGTACTCAGGGGAACTTTGCTCCTTCGTGAAATCGATGCCTTAGTGAAAACAGTGCCCGGATTCATCATAAAGAGACGTAGGATTTTTACTCTATCTATAGAGCCGAATAGTTTTCCAATGGTTTCAGAGATGGTCATTAGTTTTGTATGAGGTCGTTCGCATGAAGACTGCCCTATGTGGGCCCATGAGGGCAGTCTTCATGCGAATCTTGAATGAATGCCATTCTAATGAAAATTGCCCCGAAGGGCAATTTTCATTTAGTCCGTCAAATGTCAAAGGTTAAATGTCAAATGTTTCTTGACTTTGAATTACTAAATTCGTTTTTGCAAGCAAAACGAATTCAGTAATTTGTTATTCAGCGATTCCGGTAAATTTAATGACACCTCACTAATCTTTACTCTAGAATTAGATACGATCGTAGGTTATTATAGAGTAAAGATTATGTAAACCTCATTCAAAGTGTCTTAAATAGTAAGGTCGCTTACTATTTAAGTGTCACTTTTCCTCCAGCCTCTTCGATCTGCTTCTTCATAACGTTCGCATCTTCTTTCTTTACGCCCTGCTTTAACATCGCAGGAGCTCCGTCCACCAAATCCTTTGCCTCTTTGAGTCCAAGGCCAAGCACCTCCTTCACAACTTTAATAACTCCGATCTTCTGTTCGCCGGCTGACGTTAGTTCAACATCGAATGTTGACTTCTCTTCCGCTGCCTCGCCCGCTGCCGCCCCGCCTGTGACGGGGCCGGCCGCCACGACCGCCGCCTGTGCTGTAACACCAAACTTATCCTCGAGCAAGTGCACGAGCTCTGATAGATCAAGCACACTCATTGATTCAATTTTTGATACAATGTCAACAAATTTTGCGGGCACCAACACATCTTTTCCTTCTGCCATAATTTTAGTTTAAGTTAATTTCTAATCGAATATCGATCTAAGATTTACGATTTACGAATGGATCCATTCCTAAATCGTAAGTCGAAATTCGTAAGTCGTGTATTATGCTTTTGACTTCGCGATTGCATCCAATGTCCGAACAAATGATGCTGGAACCGCGTTCATTGTAGCCACAAATCCTTGGACAGGTGAGTACATGACGTTCACGAGCTTGCCGAGTAAGACTTCCCTTGAAGGAGTCTTCGCAAGGTCTGCCATCTGAAGCGGCGACAAATATGCGCCCTCCAAAATTCCGCCAACCACCGCAATGTTCTCCTTATGCTTTTTTCTAAACTCCGTAATCTCTTTTACTGGCATGATTGTGTCATTCCCATATGCGATTGCGATCTCACCCGCAAGCTCCGGCAGATCACCGGTGATTCCCGCGTCTTTGAGCGCAAGTTTGATGAGAGTCTTTTTCGCAACGTGATAGCCAATCCCCTTCGCGCGAAGTGCACGGCGAAGAGCTACCGTGTCAGGCACTTTGAGTCCGTGAAAATTGACGAACACGACCGATTCAGCACCTTTGATTTCGGTCTTTAGTACATCTAATGTCTCTGCTTTCTTTTGTTTGCTTATTGCCATTTTAGACTAGGTTGTAGAATTTGGACACTCGGTGTCCATGGACACCGAGTGTCCAAATTCACCTATCCAAATTCTACAAAAAAAACGACTCACGCCTGTAGTCGACCTTGTCCTTTTGGTAGTACATAGTATTTAGTAAATAGTATATAGGAGATTCAAATCCCTATTTACTATATACAATTTACTATTTACTAATCCGGGTGGACCTCGGAAGGCTTGTGTTTTGAGCCTCCGCCAACTGGCGGAAAGGGCGCCTTCTGTCTACGGCTAATGCGATATAACATATCAAAGTTAGTCCCTAAAATCAAATCTATGCGGGTAACTGATACCTTTTATTATTCATGCTAGGATAAACGGCAAACTAATCACAGAGATCGGTCATCCATACTCATGAGTGACTTGTAACCTCTTGCCATCGATAAAACATTCAAAAAATCATGTACTCCGGGTAGTATCATTACACCTGAACGCGCCAAATGGTCCGCAGTTAGAATCACTCTATCTTGTTCACTAGGAGGTAATGACAAAAAAGCGGCAATGTAACGATACTTATCCATTCGTTTACCATCGCCTTTCGCCGACGCATCACTCACTTCAGAGTGAAAATCTCTGCCATATTTGTTTGCAAGTAAAAGCAAATTCTTATCATCAATTTCCGACGAGACCTCAGAGAAATCTATCATAATTTTCGAAATTTCTTGTTCAAGAGTTTGGTCGGATATTCTAGGCGCAAGATTGGCATCAGGCAACGGAGTTACTACAGGAATAGCTTTGGAATCATTCAATGATAAGTTTGAAACATCTTCTTCCGACATAAGAAAGAATTATATCAAAAATTCGAAATAGAAGAAACTTTTTCCCAAGGTATTTCCATGGTAATCCATAGGTAAGACATTTGTGTATTGGAGAAAAGCGGTTTTGTCCATGTGAAGTCTGTCCTCTGTTGATTTCGGAGGACAGACTTCTGAAGCATCTGCATGAAGACTGTCTTCTGTCGGGCTACATCCGAAGACAGTCTTCTGAAGAATTTGGTTTTAAAAAACTTCTGAAACTAAAAAGAGCCCACCGCGTGATGGACCCTGTCTACCCACGGGGGCGCGCTCTGCGCGCCCCCGTGGAACCTTGAGTGAATGCCGGCGGCCGGCTACTTCGTTGCTTTGCTCTTCTGTGAGAGACCCCGCCACTGGGGCAGGTACGTCGCCCGCAGATCATTCACAATCCTGCGAGCACGCCCTTGCCGTTCCGTGAGCTTGCGCCCTCGCCAGTCGGCGAGAGCCTCTCGTGCGTCGTGCACGTGGAAACGAAGCTCGCGGATGGCGATGGTGTGTTCCTCGCTGAGAAGGGGTGTGACCTCGCTGTCATGTGACAGCGAGACGATGGCTTCTTCAGCCTCGAGGAGCTCGCGCTCCATCGTGGCGATGTCACCTTGACCTGGCGAGCCTTGCCAGATGGACTGCAGCAGCCGCTCTCGGTACAAGTACGATGCAACGATGAGGCCCTTCAAGGCCGTCAGTTTCACTTCGTCCGCCGAGAGCTTGCCCATGTCCGTGGCCCCAGCCTTTGCGAGCCCGAGGAAGATGAGTTTCTCGCTTACGCCCTTCGCCATCTTTTCCTTAACACTCGGTGGCGTCTCGGGGCCGGTGACCTCGACCGAAGCGGACGTGTTGTCCTGTTCGTACTGTATGTCGGCAATGATCTCCGACCTCTCGAGGTACGCTGTCGCTTCGAAGGCAACGGTTGTCCCGATGGAAAGCAACCCGATCAGGTTGCGAACCAACTTCTCGTCGAGCGCCCCGCGGATGTTACCGCGCGACGCAATCGCATCGATCTTGGTTTCGATCTCTTCGAGCTTACCGACTGCGCTGGCAACCTTGAAACGCTCACCGGCATCCGCGGCGGCCGAAGCCGCTTTGGTGTAACCGAGCAGCTCGCGACCGACGCTCTCGAGTTGCTCGCTTGCCTCGCGAAGCGAGGCAATACGATCCTCGAGGCGAGGGAGAGTTTGGACGCTGGTGGCGATGCCCATGTTCCTGTCGTCTCCGATGGAAAGCTCAACCAGGTAGCTAGTGTCCGGGTTCAGACCTTCGACCTTTAGATGGAAGTTGAACCCCTCGCGCCTGACGGCCACGATAGAGCCTCCGAATCCGCCGGTGTCGCTCCGTACATCCCAGTTAAGAACGACACTCTCGACTTTTGGATCATTCACCTCGAGACTCCCGCCGAATTCGACGGAAGTCTCGCTGTTCGATGTCGCCCAGATGCCGGCGAAACCTACTTCGTTCGGGCTCGGTGGAGGTGGCTCGACCGGAATAGGAACCGTTTCTCCCCCACCACCCGAAGGCGGAGTGCCAACGGGGTCGTTGGTTGGCGTCCCACTCGGCGGCTGAACCGCTACGCCGATTCCGTTCTGTGCCTTGAGGCGATCGATCTCGGCTTGCGTCGGGACTTCGCAGCCTGCGAGACACGAAATGGCTACCGTGGCCAAGACGATCATTACTACGATCTTTACGAACTCGAACATGTTTCCTGCCTTCCTTTCTGCGTCCGTCAAAACGGATCGCGTCTCCCCCGTCTGGGGTATTGCTAGACGAAACGTGACAAGTAAGTCGCGCATCGTATTACGAATCGAAACCGTCGTTTCAAGAATAATCTTCTACACAAGTCTATCTTGTGTACACAAGATAGACTTGTGTATGTCCGCATTATTCGCAAAACGACGGCTTCGAAATCCGTATTAAATTGAAGTCGTTATTTTCATTCACTCCAGGTTGTAAAGGACCTAAAAATTGTCAGGTCTAATAATATACTATTCTAAAACTTCTGTCAAATATTTAATTTGACAAAGTGCCTATAAGTAGTGTATAATAGCCCATAGCAAATTAGCCCTATTTCATAGGTTTTAAACAGGAACTTGTCAGTCAAACCTGTCATATTTTTGCGCCTATATAGCGCCGAAGTTTGACAGCGTGAACACACTCATATACGGTTACAGCCTTATGGCTATACGGCACAGGAGGTTCGGTTAAAATGTCGAAGCAGATCAGCATGCTCAAGGTTATGATCCTAACAATCTTCGTCATCGTCGGCGGCTGCGCCGAGAGCGGAGGAGGAGACGATTCGAGAGGACGAGGTGGCACGGGCAATCAGCCTGGCGGCACTCCCCGACAGATCATCGCTCCCACGGTCGCAATGACGGTCGGTCGACTAGGAGTCGGCACCGTAGTCGCAGGAGCCGCGGACGCGGTTACTGTCGGCTACGGCTACGATGCGAGCGACAACACCGAGGACGTCGGTGTCGCGGGGCTCGCAATCACGATCGCGGCCTCGAATGGCGGGCAGATCACGCACATCACAAACGTGCGCGCCTTCGATGGAGCGACGTGCGTGAATCCGAACAATCCCTTGCGGCCCGTCGGCTCGCGAGAATTCCTGAAGTACGATTCGACTCTTCGCCTGGTGCGAGGGACCCTCACGGGCCTCTCGATCAGGTATGATCTGTCGAGTCAGTGCCCCGTAGGGGCACGCTTCACGTTCGGCATCGACCGCATGGGCGAAAGCAACATCGCCGCTGTCGGTCTCGCGAGCAACAAGCCCGCGACGATCAGCTACGTCACCGATACGAGCGACCCGGTTGTCGTTGCGAGTTCGGCCTTCTCGGTCGAGCTCGCAACGACATCGCCCAAGTTGTTCAATGGCGTCAAGGGGACGCCGAACAACAAGGTCTTGGAGATCGAGGGCAAGGGAATTGGCGAGGAGAGTATCTACAATCAGATCGGCGTCGTGATCACGGGGCGCGCCGACCTGGTCGGAAGGCTCTCGCTCAACTACGAGCCTGGCGATGGATCGAAGACGGTTCTCGTCACAACGTCCTTCGTCCAGAGCAACAAGGCGGTGTTCTTCTTGGAGGACATGCCCGAGGCTTACCGAATTCTCCCGATCGCCGGCGTCAACAAGCTGGTGATCAGGGCGGACTTCGCGAACGGCCCGGATGGCGGCTACGCGCGAATCGACATCGATAGGACAGCCACGATCGCCATGGGGCGAACGTACGGCGCGAACACCTCAGCAGTCGGAAGTTCGGTTTCCGAAGGCTTCAGGGTCTTCGGAAACCGTCCGTTCCAGTTCGCAAGCGATGCGCTCCCGGGGTCGTCGCTTGGTGCCACCAACATCCAGACGGACCTGCACCGCTTTCACGGAAGCGGATGGCCGAATGCCATCTACCTCAGCGCGTTCACGCTCGGGATCGTGGCGGTCAACGCCACGGTGACGAACGTCAACACCTGGGCATACCGGGACAACAACTACACAGTTGTCGCGGGTGAAGTCGGCAACGGCGGCAGAGTGAATGGCAGTTCCCTTTCGCCATCAAGCGGACAGGTCGTGGTTCGTGCGAGCAACGGAGCTGTCGGACTCCCGACCATTTACTACTTCCGCACCGTTGCGGACGTGACGACCGGCGGCGGGGGTGCCTACGTGAGCACCACGCTTCAGGGAGATGCGACTCCATTCCCGCAGAGCGGGATGGGATCGTTCGCCGACGTTTTGGCGGCCGGTGCCAAGTTCGTCTGGTCTCCGGACCAGGCGCTCGGTTTCAGCAATGGCGCCGGGGTCGAAGGTGTCCCGGTCATTGGTGACGCGCAGGTGCGCAGTCGCTGAGACCACATGTCCCATGTCCGAGGTCTCGCCTCGGACATGGGACACAGCTCTTTTTCAGATTTAGTACATTTCGGGCCCCGCCAATGGCGGGGCCTTATTCGACTCTGGATTTTTTTTGAATTGTATCGTATTTGACTATTTAGCTTTCGGAATGTAACGTGTAAAAAGCAAGGCCTTCAACAACTGCCAATTCTACTACTTAAAGAGAGGTGCACCTTGATTGAAATCTTTGAAATCACGAGGTCCTGGCTAAACTCATGGAATGACGTCAAAGTTCTCGGTCTGAATTACTGGGCCACAGTCGCCTTCGTTGGAACAATGGGATTTACCTTTATCGAGGGCATTGGTCTAACTCTTCAGACCAAGAGAATCTGGAGTCAAAAATCGACACTAGCACTCTCGTTCGAATGGATGGCAGTATCTGCAGCCACGTTCGTCGCAGTGTTTCTATATGGCCTAGACACAGGTTGTCTCTCGACCACAATGAACGGTCTGGCGCTCACCATTATCTACATTCCCCTACTTGGTGGAATGTGGAGGTTTGGCAAGCTAAATGATTACGACCACAAGTTGTTGGAATGTCTTGGCGCGGCAATTGTGTTAGACCTAATAATGCCGCTTCCAACAGTTCGCGCCACTATCTTCTGGGGTTGCGCGATGCTTGGACTGCGTTGCCTGTCACGCGAACCGGCAAAAATGAATGCAGAAAAGACAGTCGGGGTCGTAGATCCTGTCATGCTCGTGTCGTTCATCGCTTCGTCATTCTTCTGGTCACTCTACGGATGGACACTTCGAGACTGGAACATGTTTGGGATTGCGAGCTCTAATTTGGCCCTGCTCTCCTGGACAATGAAAGTCTGGATCAAATGGAAACTTGATGAGATCGAAAAGGACCTCAAGATACTGTTCCAGGATCCAGATGAATACGATGGATGAATTCTTGGACTCGTTTCACAAATATTTATGCGGCGGGGTGACTAGTCACCCCGCCGCATTTTGTACGACCACGAATCCAAAATTTTACTCCTTTGGATTCGGTCCGAATTCGAGACAGAGAGTTGCCGTTACGAATTCTTTGCTGAATCCGGGCCGAGTAGAGGCCACGAGCTTCCAAACAACACCGCTCCTCCTGGTCAACTCCTCAGAAGTCCAGACTCCGGTTTTCGGCCAGATCCGTCTTGCCGTTCCAATAATCAGAGTTTCCGGACTTGGTTCTTGCTCCACAAATCCCTTTTGATCATCAAGACAAAGACACATCTTATCATCCTCCACATTGTTACCTAAGCCTGGTCTGTTCTAGTGTAAATATTATTCCTTATTCTCCAGAATGTCGAAAAAATGAATCATGAATTTAGGCCAAAATTAATAAGACAATGCATTTCATACTTTGACAAGTATAAAGCTTGGTGGTAAGCTACGGCTTAGAGGTACGAGCACGATTACAGACTAGCGCATGTGACACTGCGCGAGAAAGGAATCATCAAATGAAATTTCTGATGTTGGTTACACTTGTCCTAGCGGTTGTGCTCATAGCGCTCCCCGCCCAGACCATGGCGCAGGTCGCGCCACATGAGTACACGGAGAGGCAGCTCGAGCCCGCGCCTAACCAAAACCGCACGAGAAGTGAATGGAAGGTGAAGGGTTACGTGCGCGGTGGCAACACCGATGCAAGGCAGACCGTCGATCATTACCGACTCTTCGTGGAGAACCCTGAGCTACTCGGCTTCTATCTGGAGACTGATTGGCCGAGCGGATTCAACGGAAGCTGGCTCAAGGAACTTCACGTCGACATCCCCCTCACGGAGGACAAGAAGACGAAGTTCCAAGTCGGTAGGATATTCCAACCGGGAGCGAGTGTCTACGGACCGGGACCAGACAGTCTCCGCTTCGTGAACTATCAGCACGCTCCGCGTGCCATGAGCTTTTACGGCTGGGGAGGTAAGTTTCTCTTCGACCTTGGAAACAATATGGACGCACAGCTTGCCTTCACTGGTAGCTGTGAATTACGAAATGTACTTTTAACAAAAATTGACGCATACTAGAAAGGCACCCGATGAGGGTGCCTTTCTTTCACACATGTATCCACAAATTCTAACCAACCTACAAAAGATTGTCACATATATCACACACAAA
>JACRKE010000008.1 GCA_016215335.1 Candidatus Vogelbacteria bacterium
GCACAGAATATAGACAAAACCGCTTCTGATTCAGACCTTTTTGCTAAAAAGGTCTGTGCCAAAGAAATCTTTGGCTCGAACCTCCTCCTTGGCGAAAAATCAGTGCGCGCCAGCGCGCCAAAAATTCTGAATTCGTTGGGAAAAATGGGGGGAAATCAGTGGGACGCGCTTCGCGCGTCCCACCTTCTGGCTTTGAAAAAGCCGTTGAGTTCTGTATTGGTGCCCGGGACAGGACTCGAACCTGCATGCCTTGCGGCGCCACCACCTCAAGGTGGTAAGTCTACCAATTTCTCCACCCGGGCTTTTTAAATCATTCTTTATCGATGTTTGGTAAGTATAGCAAAAGGTTTGTACTATTCAACATTTTTGATATCGATTAGTTTCTGTAATTTTAGTTTCACTTCGTCGATAGTATCTACATCGAGCCTGCAAACAAACCTGCAATTTCTTTTTTCCCAAGACAGATTTCTGACATGATCTGCGAGAATATACCCGCACAATGCCTTCGCAGAAAATGCTACCTCGAATGGATACCCTTTGCTTCGCGACGTCACCGGACAGACCAAACATAATCCTGTTTTGGCATTGTATTCATGCGGGGAGATAACCAGTGCAGGTCTCTTGCCTCCTTGCTCATGGCCACGTATTGGATTAAAGTCGAACCAACATATTTCACCATCTGCCGGCACCTGTATTCTCGCTTTTACCATACTTCTTTGCCAAATGGTATGCCCCAATCAACCTCGTCGTGCCTATTTTCCTTAGTAATACCCGCAATCAATTCCTTTAACGTGAAGGTGCTCTTGTGTACCGGCATCATCGCAATCTTGTGTTCTTCTTGCGTTAATACGACAACGCTACCTGGTGTAATGCCGTACTTATCTGCCAGGCTTTTCGGTAGGCGGATGCCCAAGCTATTTCCCCACTTTTGTACTTTTGTAATCATGTTTATATTGTATATCCATATGTATATACTGTCAAACGAAATTCTTAATCAAAAAATCATCCCACCTGCAGCGGGATGATTTTTTGATTGTTGTGCCTATTAAATTTATGCGAGCGCCTCTTCGGCAATCTTTTCCGCTTCTGTCGCGGCGGTAGCTGTTGCTTCGATTTCTGACTCGTTTGTGTCATCAGTCTCAGCTCCTCCCTTCACAAGTCTTTGCCGTCGCATCTTTCTGCTAATCTCCTTTGATACTTTGTCACGTATGAAATAAAGTTTCGCGCGTCTTGCTTGCGATCTTCGTAGAATATCAATCTTGTCTATACTTGGTGAGTACAGTGGGAAAATTCTTTCTACTCCTACTCCACTCGCTACTTTACGCACTGTAAATGTTCCCCCTGCTTCTTTGCCATGTTTGACCGCAATTACAAGTCCTTCAAACGCTTGAAGACGTACCTTGCCTTTCTCTTTGATTTTGAGTGACACGCGAACAGTGTCCCCCGCCCTCAGGTCTAGGTCTTTGCGCTTTATAACTCCGGCTCCGATATGGTTTAGGTCGTTTTTCATCTGTTTTTATGAGTCTCGGTACTTTAACATAAAGACCTGAGCTGTTCAAGCGCTCTCGCCATGTCGTCGGGCACTGGGGCTTCGAACTTTTTGTACCCCAGTTGAGGTAGTTCAATCTCGAGTGAATATGCATGTAGTGCGTGACGAGTGAGTCCAAGCGGACAAACCTTGCCAGGAGCGTAGAGAGCATCACAAAGCACGGGTTTACCAATCGAAGTTAGATGCACTCTCACTTGATGCGTACGGCCGGTTTTCGGATAGGCTTCTACGTAACTGTATCTCTCATCTCCAAGATCAAAACGTTCAAGCACTTTGTAGTAAGTCAATGCCTCACGCAGATTACTAGAAGCCTTAGGCCCTGCGACTCGCCTGCGCGGATCGTTGCGGCTCCTTCCAATCGGACGATTGATAATGCCCTGGTCTTCTTTCACGTTACCATAGACAAGAGCACGGTACGCTTTGCCAGGTCGCCTCTCGTACCCTCTTGCACTATCGCCTGATGCAAACTGTTTTTTAAGAAATGCGTAAGTTGGCTGATTTTTAGCCACAATCATTACGCCGCTTGTATCCTTATCAAGACGATGCACAATTCCGGAACGCAATTCCTCACCACGCGGTTCACCAACTTTCTTAATCGTTGGATATTTTTTAATAAGCCAATCAACGAGCGTCTTATCTATACTTCCGATATGTGAGTGCACAAGAAGTCCCGCCGGTTTGTTCAAGACCACAACATTTTCGTTCTCAAAAATGATTTTAGGAGTCAGCATATTATGCCCCAAATCTGCGTTGGCGGCGGTTGTACTCTTCTAGAAGTCCGAAAAATATCTCTCTTGTCATCCCGGGCCAATTAATGCTTGGGAAAAATAGCTCACTATAGACCGACTGCCATGGCAAGAATCCAGATAGTCTCTGCTCACCGCTTGTTCGGATTATCATGTCAGGGTCGGGCATACCCGCTGTATCCAGAGCCGCAGTGAATTCAGACTCCGTCACTGGAGCAAGAAGGTCTTTTCGATTGAGTATACATTTATTGATGGCTCTTAATATTTCATCTCTGCCTCCATAGTTAAGTGCGAGCGCTAAAGTAATTTTGTTATGTGATGCTGTTCTCGCTTCGATAAGAGTGAGGGAATCTTTAACTTTCGGCTCAAACCTATTCTTATCGCCTACCAATTTCATTTTTACACCATGTTCAATTAACCAAGGCATCTCGCTCTCGACTGAGCCCGCCAATTTTTGCATTAGGAAATTTATTTCGCTCTCCGGCCGATTCCAATTTTCGGTAGAAAATGTGTAAACAATTAAATGAGTGACTCCTGCTTCTATCGCCCATGCAGTTACTTCACGAAGTTTTTTTGCTCCTGCATCATGCCCTTGCCATGTCTCAAGTCCGTTATCTTTTGCCCAGCGTCTATTACCATCCATGATTATACCGATACATCTAGGGCTCTTTGGTTGTTTGGTTTCGTTTTGATTTTCAGCCATGTTTTTGTGTAAAAATAGTACGTGTCCAACAATCATACAATGTAATTAACAATGTTGCGAGTCGTATGGTTGCTTTATGGCTTAATGTCATGCTAGCTTTGAGGTAGACAATTGGACAAAATCAAACACAAACGAAGCCTTGTTATCACAAAATCGGAGGTATCTAGGTGAACAAATTTCTTTTTAGCGCATACCGATCCTTGCGGAGATTTTGGTACAACAAGTTGAAAGTCGTGGTGTTCGATGTTGATGGTGTTTTGCGTGACAGCATACACTTCACGTGGCAAGCACTCTCGGCCACCATGCGAGATTTCGGAGTTGAACGCGCCCCGACTTTCGAAGAATTCTCGGCGTACTACACAGAGCCTTGGCACCGATACTATGCGAATTGGGGTGTCAAGGCATCGAACGAAGACATACTCCGGTGTTACATGAGGCACTGGAACAAAGTACGCCATCTGCCGCAGTTCTTTCCGGAAGTACGAGAAGTGATTCTTAGATTAAGCGCGCTTGGAATCAAACTGGCGATCGTTACGATGAACTCCGAAACTATAATCCGAGAATTACTACGTGAAGTAGCGATCGAATATCACTTCGAAGTAATCATCGGCGAAGCGGAAATAAAGAGTAGCGCGCTAACGGAAGTCTGCGCGCGTCTGCAAATCGAACCGGAGGAAGCCGCATATGTCGGAGATCTCGAGAGCGACATGATCTTTGCCGGTGAAGCCGGTCTCTGGCGCGTCGCGAAACATCCCTCCGCTATCGAACTTCCAGAAAACGCGTGCCTCATGCGGTGCGAGGTGGACGAACGAATAACTCATTTGTCTGAAGTCATCCATTTCGCGCGCAAAAGAATTTGAATGTGCAACAATGTGCAACATCCGATGTTGAACATTCTGATAATGATGCTTCCGGTTCGGGCCGGAGCGACAGCAGTCGCTCCGGCCCTTCATATTATGATATTTCCAAACAAACTTTTTTGTGCTTAAATATATTACCGATATGCGCGCATAGCTCAGTTGGTACGAGCAACGCTTTTACACAGCGAAGGTCCCAGGTTCGAGCCCTGGTGCGCGCACAAAGTATGCTAAAACAAACAAATTACAACGTTCACACGTTGCCTAGCGGTTTGCGGTTACTTCACATTCCCTTTCCAGACGCGGCTTCTGTTTTTATTAAAATTGCAGGACTAGTTGGCGATCGCGCCGAACTCGCCGACGAAAAAGGTGTCGCCCATTTCTTCGAACACCTTTGTTTCGATGGCACTCCAAGCATGCCGACTAGCGAACAGGTGGTCAAAACCATAAGCCAGATTGGTGCTAAATATAACGGAACGACGAGTGACGAGCTTGTGTACTACTGGACCCGCGCTCTTGCCTTGAATGCCGAGAAAGCGACTACTTGGCTCGGAGACATGTTTTCCAATTCTCTTTATCGCGAAGAAGACATAAATAAAGAAAAGAAAGTTATCGAGGAGGAACTACTCGCGCTTATGGATAGGCCCCATGCGGTTTTTGCAGAACTATTCAATTCAAAACTTTTCCCAAACCATCCGAAAGGCTTCACCAGTAAAGAGATCAAGGATTTCTTGCCACAGATAAACCGAGAGAAGATCTTGGAATACAAAGAGAGAATGTACGTCACGGGCAATTTCATACTCATTATTGCCGGAGCGATTACGTTCGAAGACGCCAAAGTCTTGGCATCCAAGCATTTTCCTTCACTCAAAGAAGGGCCACGTGCTGACTTTACACACGTACCGAAAGTCGAGACAGTTAACTTCATGCATGAGCGAAAGGAGTCAGAACAAGCACAACTCTACCTTGTGTACCCTGGCTTCAAAGGGTATACAAGGGAATCGAGAATTAGCGCAGCCATGGCAAACATAATCGGCGGCGGACTATCTTCTAGACTACTTCTCACGCTTAGAGACAAACTACATCTTGTATACACTGCGTCAGCTTCGCACGAGGCAGGCCGAGATTTTGGAGAATTTGTCATGGGAGTGAAGTTACGCGAAGAAAAATTGAGCGAAGTGAAACAAGCAATGATGGATGTAATCCTAAAGTTCATCAAGGAAGGACCTACCGATGAGGAACGTGAAAAAGCCGTGAATCAAGCCGAAACTTCACTCGCGTTTATGGCTGAAGATGTGGCTGACCACGCGAATTTCGCTGGCTATCAACTACTTGTGAATGACAAGATCAAATCTCCGCTAGACCTAATGAACGAACTTAATTCTATTTCTAGAGACGAGATCCAAGAAATGGCCCAAAAAATCTTTTCCTCGAAGCCCCACGTCGGACTGATGTCTAAGAGCGTATCCGAATTCGACTTCCCTGCTATTACCTAATACACAAGATACACAAGTCTATCTTGTGTATTAACTCTATGGTTTTGCCTATTATTCAACTGCCCTATATACTTCAATCATGCAAGAAAAGTTGATAAAATTTCTTAATCGAGAGTTGCCTTTTTATGTCGCTATCCCAGCACTCTTTGTCGTTTTCATAGGCTCTTCTCTCTCGGCGATTTACGTTTCTGAACGCAATCAGATAACTCCCATCGTCAACATGCCAGCTTTTACGGGCAATAGGTCTGCGCTCGAATATGGCGCACGTCCCGAGCTCGCAAATGCAGAATACTTTTCTCAAGTCCAAGACAAATTCATTGACGATAAAGTGAGCTTTATATCCGCGGATCTCTCGGGTAAAATTCTCAAGGTATATAACAAGGGTGTGATAGTAAAAGAGGTTAAAATAAAATCTGTCGGCCGAGAGGGTTCATGGTGGGAGACACCCGCTGGTCTTTATAAAATCGAAAGCAAAGAGAAAAACCACTTCTCCTCCTTTGGACGAGTATACCAACCATGGAGCATGGTATTTCAGGGCAACTTCTTTATTCACGGATGGCCATATTATCCTGACGGGACACCCGTATCCTCAAGTTTCTCCGGTGGTTGCATTCGCCTCTCGAGCGAAGACGCGAAAGAAGTGTATGAACTTATAAAAGTCGGTACGCCCGTTTTAGTATATGCTAAAGATTTCAATAAAGATGATTTCAAATACGTTTCTGCACTGCCTCCGCTTACTGCCAAGCGATATCTTGTGGCGGATCTCGACAACTATTATGTTTTTACAGAAAAAGGTTCTCGAGAGATTGTGCCGATAGCATCGATTACCAAACTTGTTACAGCCCTCATCGCGTCAGAATATATAAATCTGGACAAACCGATTTACATTACAAAGGACATGCTCGCAACAACCTCACTTCAAAGACTAAAAGCTGGTGAATCAGTTCCAGCAATTGATCTACTCTATCCCCTGCTCCTTGAATCTTCAAACGAAGCGGCGAACGCTTTTTCAGAAACTCTCGGTCCGAAGCGTTTTGTCGGACTAATGAACAAAAAAGCTAGCTCTCTAGGAATGGTTAACTCTTCTTTCGTGGATCCATCTGGAATTGGTGCCGAAAACACATCCACAGCCGAGGATCTATTCCAACTCGCAAAGTATCTCAAAAACAACAGGAGCTTCGTACTCAAGTTAACAACAGGTGAACTAAGCCGTACTGCTTACGGTAAAGCTTACTTTGGAGACGTGCAGAATTTCAATCTCTTTGGCACTGACCCGAATTTCCTTGGCGGTAAAATCGGCCAGACTAAAGCCGCTGGAGAAACAATGATGGCACTATTTAATGTACCGATGGGTGACACAGTACGTCCTATATTTATAGCGGTACTTGATTCAGAAGACGTGGAGAGAGACATAATGACACTTAGACAATATGTGAAAAATAATTATAGCGGAGCAAACTAATCATTAAAATATATGGAAAACAGCCTAGAGGGCCGTGCGACACGATTGAAGCAGTGGTCGCTCACGATAGCGATAGTCATTGTACTTAATTTACTGTTCAATGTAGGAGTTCAAATGTTCGCGCAAGAACCTCGTTGGGAGAACTTTTGCAAGCAAAACCAAGTTGAGCAGAGGCTTGATAGCAAAGACAAATGTCTGGCAATTGGAGGACAGTGGTTTGAACAAAGCGAACCGAACACCTTAAAAAACAATAGGCCTGTAGCGCCAAAGCCAACTCCGCCAGAAATGACAGACACAAGCTATTGTAATCCAACATTCACGTGCCAGAAAGAATTCGAAGCGGCCACAAAAAACTACAACAAGAATGTATTTATAGCTCTCATAATTCTAGGAATAATCTCTTTGCTTCTAGGATTCGCCATAAAAAACAGCGCTGCGGTTTCTCTTGGATTTACATGGGGTGGAGTACTCTCACTCGTTATTGGCTCGGTGCGCTACTGGGCCGATATGGACGAATACATACGCTTCATCATGCTTGCGATAGCACTAGCGCTACTCGTATGGCTCGGTATTAAAAAATTGGGAGATAAATAATAAGACATCGCTCAGGCCGGCATGCAAAACAAAAAAACACAGCAGTGTGTTTTTTTAGGTTTTATCGTATGGTCACGGATAATTCATTCGCCGTCGCTCACGAATTTCCGCGACCCCACCTCGCGTTTTCGTTTACTAACGAAACATCGCTCCGGCTGGCATGCAAAACAAAAAAAACACAGCAGTGTGTTTTTTTTGTTTTGCATGTCTTTATTGTACCAAGTTAGAACCTATTTCCAAAACAAATGATGTCGCACGCGTGGAGCGCGTGGTGGCTCTGAATTAAATCGTACGCTCCGAGAAAGCCCCGCCACCGCCTCGCTTCACTCGGCAACCCCAAAAAGAAAAAAGTTCCTTGCTTTTCGGATTTGCGCGCGACTAATTTTTTCTGAAAATGGAAAGGATTTTTTTCTTTTTGGGGTTCTGCCCTCCAAGTATTCGGGCAGTGTGGCGGGGCTTCAATTCGGACTCGGTTTTGCGAAAACTATTTTCTGGGGTTTGGATTTTCGCAAAACCGAGACTAATTTGTTTTTTGTATTTTGTCCGCGCGGAGGAGGGGTCTGGGGAGGAATCCGCGCGGGCTTTTTTGCTCGCCGAAATTGGAAAAAGAAAAAGCGGCA
>JACRKE010000041.1 GCA_016215335.1 Candidatus Vogelbacteria bacterium
TCTGCTGCCGTGCCTTCACAACCTCTTCAGAGGGCGGCTCCTCCTTGGAACCCGAAAGAGGAGCGCAACTGGCGAGAAGTATTAGCGCGGGGAAACATATGAGACGCCAATATGAGCGTATTTCTGCGATATTCATGTTCTTCTCTTCTCCTATTCCATTAGTGTTGGTCTTGTAGGCTCAGAAAGTAGAATGTCCCCATTTGCGTCTATCATGCCCTTGAGTTGCGCGGCGGCTCGAAACCCGGAGAACGAATACAGCTCACACAGCGATCGCGCACGTTTCATCGGCGTACCCTTTCATTAAGGAGTCCAGACCCATGCCAAACCCTATCCTACAGCTTCGCACCGGGTCAGAACCCCGGAAAATGACCCACACGAATCCGCGTTGACCCAATATTCTTGGCACATCCTTATCCTACCGGTGTTGTTATCGAAGGAGTCTGCGGTATAACTGCGGCTTGCGGCTTGTTTTGACGCATGTGTCTCTTGTGCCTTCTTTCTCTACGCGGTTTTACATCTTTCACTTCATCGACAATTACTCTAGTGATTGCTGAGACGATGTCATCGTCACTAAATTTTGTTTTGAACGTCTTTTTAAGTTGGCGCTTGAGATGCCCTACTATCCTGCTTGAATATAACAACTTAGAAAAACTCGATGCTTCAAGTGCCTGATACCTATTCCATAGGTGGTCCAAGCCACGTTTTGGAAGTAAATATTTTGTCATATGCTGGAAATCTTCCACGGCATTTTTTAATTGGGATTCGTCACTAAGGTCGACCGAAAATACCTCGCGAGATTCAATCGGTTTATTAAAGAGAACTCTATATAACTGGAATTTGCAGCCATTTGTTAGAAGTGCCCAATCTATACCTTCATTTGCGGCATAATTAATTACTTGTCTTAGATGTTTTTCGGATAGTTCAATCGACATTGCCTTCACTTCAACGATGAAGTACCTCTTACCCTTAATCTGAATTACATAATCGGCGTATGTTCCACGAATCATGTATTCAGTCTTAATTTGTTCAATGCTGATAAACCCCAATACATCAGAAAGAAACGAATTGATCATCAAGCGGGTTGCAGATTCATCCAGTTCCGTAGATTTTCCAATCAGAAATCTCTTTCTGTATTTCTTGAGAGCAACCAGTAGCTTCTTTTTCCCAGAGACAGATAATTGCTTCATAATGCACTCCTATTGAACACGTTAATTTCTTGGAATAAGAAATATGTGATAGCGTTGGAGAAAATTTAAGGTTCCTGACATCTTAAATTTTGCTCAGAGCTGTCATCGTCTGGCTTACGCAAGACAGACGCCACGTAGTACAGCAACGATATCGCCTTCAGGCTGTTGACCTCGGTACCATAATCTACGGATGTGCCGTGTAATATCTCGTGGCGATTGAGCACATTTAGAAGGCCGGTCAGCTCTTGTTTTGAAGCCGATATAGGCAACGGTACTTTTAACGGGTGCAGCAGAGCCGCCTCGATGGAATCGCGATCCAGTTGCCGTGTTTCAATAGCCTTTGCCGTGAGGGGGAGACGATCATTGTAGCGGCGACCGAAAAGGCTAACGTCGAGACTAGCCTTGCAGACACCGTCTGCTTGGGCCAGAAAGACCGGAATGGACAGCACATATTCGCCACGGCGGTGGGCGTCAAAAGCCGGCGTAAGGATTTTGGCGCGCACGGGGCACCAAGCTGCTAGTTCATGCTCAATCTGAGATAGCCGGGCGCGGTAGTGATCGGCCAAGACACGTTCTGCGGCTTTTACATCTTCTCGTCTAAGCAATTCGGCAAGAGAGGTTAGCTCCGGAAGAGACAATGCCGTGTCCAGATACCATCCGTGCTTGCCGAGAATTGTTAATGCCTCCCTCGATTTAGCTGGCAGCTCCTCAAGAGCTGTACGCACTACCTCCTGAACCTGACGCAACGATTCTTCGATTGGCTCGGTGATCGATTTTGCGAGCCGCTCGAAGCTGGACCGTACTTCTTCGATAAGAATACGCAGCCGCCTTTCCAAGAAGTGCGTATCTTTGATCGGTTGATTGTTGTGTTCGCTCATCCGGTCAGATTTACATGTCCGTCAAGGACTTCTCGTACAATCTTTTATCAACCTCACTGAAACAGCACGCAATTACCTCATCGAATTTCCTTTCGTACTCCCGCATTACCGACACCGCGATCTTCGCGGCTTCTTCTTTCGGATAGCCGTACGCGCCGGTGCTGATGGACGGAAATGCAATCGTCTTCACGCCGTTCTTGAGCGCGAGTTCGAGCGAGTTGCGGTAGCAATTCGCGAGCAGCGTGGACTCATCGGATTTGCCGCCGTGCCAGACAGGACCGACGGTGTGGATGACGTACTTCGCGGGAAGCTTGAAGCCGGGAGTGATCTTGGATTCGCCGGTGGGACAGCCGCCGAGCTTGGCGCAGTAGGTTTTTAATTCCGGTCCGGCGGCACGGTGGATGGCGCCGTCCACGCCCCCGCCGCCGAGCAGCGTCGAGTTCGCGGCGTTGACGATGGCGTCCACCTTGAGCGACGTAATGTCGCCCTGCACCACCTTTATCATCCCTGTCCCCTCCCCATGGTGGGAAGGCTCTATCCTAGCGGCCGATTTAGCCGTGGTCGAGAAAGACCCGTTTTTGTTGTTATTTCACCAAGTTAAGTATCTGGCGATGGTTACGCTTGGCGCTCACTTCTCGCTTCCGTGAGCTTACTTGCCACATCCTGCGCTATGTCGAGCA
>JACRKE010000042.1 GCA_016215335.1 Candidatus Vogelbacteria bacterium
ACTCCAATATCTCTCGTACGATTGAACCCGTGGTGCGCCTCCCGCCGGCTCGCTCCACTCGCCCCGCACGCCATCCACAAAGGCCTTTGCATCGTTCTCTTTTTTTTGTCGCGGCGGAGGGGGCTCTGGAGTGGAAAAGGCACATAATGGGCGGGAGGGCAACCACGCAAATTCTTTACCCCAAAACTAAATGCTTTGCGTGGTTGCCGGGTGGGACAAAACGCCTTTTCCTTGTATCCACTATTGAATTATATCGCAATTGAAGTAAGTAGCAAATGGCGCTATGCTTAACCTGTTGATATGTCTACGATAAACAAAAGGCTTGGAGCCAATATCCGGCGCATTCGGCAGGAGAAAAACCTTATGCAGAAAGAGTTCAGTAAAAAGGTAGGGCTTGATGCTGCGTACTTGAGCAACATTGAGAACGGCAAGATGAATCCTACCGTTACGACGATCGAGAAGATCGCAAAGGCTTTGGGCGTTACGGTTAGTGAATTAACGAAATAGATCAAAAAGCATGTACCTGATGTATATAGACGAGTCGGGAGATACGGTGCCAATTTCGCAAAAAGGCAAAAGATTTTTGGTATTAACTGGCTGCATCATTAACGAAACACAAAGATCAGCAATAGAGCTAGAGCTTCGGAGTATCAAAAAGAAGTATTTTCAAAACGAAGACATCGAGATCAAGTCAAACTTTCTGCGTTATGCAAACCCCGATGTAGCACCACACTCTCCACTGAAGCTTCACGATCGGGAGCAGTATAATAAATTGGAAAAGGAAGTAGCCGAGTATCTCAAGCACTTGCCGATCGATTTGATTTCAGTAGTTATCGATAAGCCAGCATATTGGGAAGAGTCACCATCGCAAAATCCCTATGAAATCGCCTATCTCTATCTGCTCGAACGCTTTCAAATGTATTTGAAAGCAAAAAATAGTCTGGGCATCTGCGTCATTGACCCCCGTGAAGGACAAGTTGAGAAAACGTTCATCGGCGACTCGCTCGAAAAGATACACCACGCTATGCGCTGGAAAGAGAGTGAGCTTTGGAAAAAATGTCCGAACATTATCGAACGTTTGCTCTACGCCACTTCCGACGGCACGGTCGGCATTCAGATTGCCGATCTCTACTGTTATCCTATCTTTCATGTTTTCGAGTACAACAAAACAGCAGAAGAGTACTGGAGATTTAAAGATATAACTTTACCGAAGCTGTGCATGGTGGAGGGCAAACTCGATAGTTACAGACTGAAATTTTTCCCTGAAAAAACAAAAAAGGGCCTCAAGTTCTTTGAGTCCCGTTTTTGATGGGCGCGATTGCTCGCGACCAAAGTAACTATAGCAGATTGGAGCGAAAAAGCAATCGTTAGTCTTGTCCACACCCGGATTTGACGCCGTGACTACGGCGTAGTTTCGTGCTATCATATTCTGTACAACTGAATATGTGAGAAAGTAGCCTAAACCAGCGAGTAATTGCTGGCATGGCGAAAAAGACCTTGGAAGATAGAAAACCCATCATGTGGGACTGTCTTCCAAGGCCATATCGGGAAACTGGTATGAGCGGCGCAAGCTGCTAGCCATGTGATGGGCTTTTTGTGTAATGTGTAAACAGGCCATCACTATTAAAAAGATTACTTGGAAATTATTATTTACAACTAGAAAAGTTAATCTAACACGTATGAAAAAATATTTAAGCAGTCTCCTAATAGTAACAGGTCTTTTGGTGTTTTCTGTGGCGCATGCTCAGTCTGCCATGCCCACTATTTCTTCCATAACCCCAAACCAGGGAACACAAAACACGAGCGTCACTATCTATGGTACGAATCTTTCTGGCGCCACAAACGTGGAATTTTATACGGCCTCTGGACAACTTTCTGCATCACTTGTTCCATCTTCCAGCTCTGCTACCAACGTGAACTTTACGATCAGCGGTCCCTTTGTTGGCAATGTTGATCCTGGAACTTATCAAGTCAGTGTTGTGACAAACCTCTGCCCTGGTGGCTGCGATAGCAACCGACTGAGCTTCACCTTGAATGCACCGAGCGCAAACGCTCCCACTATCTCCAACATCTCCCCAGGACAAGGAACAGCAAACACCAGTATTACAATCTATGGAACAAATATTTCCGAGGCATCACGTGTGGAGTTCTATAACCAATCAGGTCAATTGAATGCTTCTCTTACTCCCTCAGCCGTTACCGCAACCAGTCTCATGTTCACCATTAGCGGCCCATTCGTCGGCAATGTTGATCCTGGTACATATCAACTGAAAATAGTCACTCCGTTTGGCACGAGCAATGGTATGAATTTCGTTTTTAACACGCCATCTGTAAACGCTCCCACTATCTCAAGTATCAGTCCTGCGCAGGGGACGCAAAACACAAATGTAACCATCTATGGTACGAATCTTTCGGGAACTACGAATATCGAGTTCTACACGCCCGACGGACGAATAACGGGTGGACTTTATCCTTCTTCTGTTTCCGCACAGAATGTAATCTTTACTGTTAGTGGACTTTTTGCTGCCAATATGACACCTGGCACTTACCAGGTAAGCGTCGTCACGAATGCCTGCCCTGGTGGTTGTAACAGTAACAAGTTGAGCTTTACGCTCAATGCCCCTGTTTCAAATTTGCCAACCATCTCAACAATAAGTCCGAACCAAGGAACATTGAACAAAAATGTAACCATCTATGGTACGAATCTTTCTGGCGCCACAAACGTGGAATTTTATACATCAAGTGGTCAGGTTGTCGCCTCTCTAGTTCCACCTTCTGTGTCTGCAACAAATGTAGGCTTTACAATTAGTAGCTCATTCGTCGGGAACGTTGATCCTGGTATATACCAAGTGGCTGTGGTGACAAATGCTTGCCCTGGTGGCTGCAGCAGCAATCGATTGAGTTTCACCTTGAATCCGCTACCAGTAGCAACTACTCCACAACTAAAACTACTTAGCCCATCAGACAATGGCACCGCATTAATAGGATCATCTCTGCTTGTTAGTTGGCAGTCATCAGGATTTACTGAGGGAACCCCTATCCGTGTCGACTTAAAGAAATATGCGACGGGTGAGAGATATATCATCGGAAATAATCTCTCCCTGTCGGGTTCTTTCTCGTGGCAGGTGGGTACTTCACTTAATGGTCAATCGGTATCACCAGGAGTATATAGTATGCTTATCTGTGTGCAAAATACTTGTTTCGACGATGTATTACCGCTCGCTTTAAATGCGGCGCAACAGATTCCTATTACTGCCCCCTCCCCCAATCAGCAAACTCCACGAGTAGTCACCCCGTCATCATCTGCGTTACCACTAACCGACGATGTGGATGCAAGCGACACTGCGTCCGTATGTACAGCCCTCAACTTTAATCTTAAGTATCGCTCGCGCGATAGTCAAACAAACGGTGAGGTAACCCTTCTGCAACAGTTCCTGAACGATCGTGGCTACCTAAACCAGGACCCAACCGGATACTTTGGGATGGTGACTGTTGCAGCCGTAAAGCAGTTCCAGCTCGTCAGCAGTATTTCGCCTACAGGTAATATTGGCCCTCTCAGTCGAGCTAAGATCCGACAACTAAGCTGCAGTGTTGCTGAAGCAACATCACCAGCAGCAACACCGAGCATGACTACACGTGCCAGCCTGCAAGCGCAACTAGCCAACATCCTCGAAAGTCTGCGCTCGCTAACACGATAAAGGAGCCTCGGCTCAAACGGTGGGAAATGAGCCGTGCGCCTGCTCATACACCTTGGATTGTGCCCAGGTATCGCACGTCCCGGGGAGGCCTCCCGTTCGCCTTGGGCGAAGCCCTTGGCGAACGGACCCCGCTGTGCCGCGCACGGAGGGCGGGCAAGGCACAGGAAAAAGATAGCCACCCCTTCCGCCAAGAAAGGGGATTTGGGGAATGAATTGGCGGAAGGGGTGTCCGCATGTACATTCCGCTCCAAAGGCGGAATGGGGGAAATGCGCGTCTCCCGCCTCCCATGAATCCGCCACGAGCAGCAAGCAGCACGAACTCACAAGTTACACAGAGCTTTGCTATACTTCAAGTGCTATTTGCTGGGAGGGGCGGATTCATGGGTTCCGCATCGCCATCCACATTGGCCTTTTCCACTCCAGAGCCCCCTCCGCCGCGACAAAAAAAAGAGAACGATGCAAAGGCCTTTGTGGATGGCGTGCGGGGCGAGTGGAGCGAGCCGGCGGGAGGCGCACCACGGGTTCAATCGTACGAGAGATATTGGAGT
>JACRKE010000044.1 GCA_016215335.1 Candidatus Vogelbacteria bacterium
GGCGAAACCCACGTGGTCTAGTCGATGGTGATCTCCTAGTAGATCATTCCTCACCCCAGAGTCATTAAGGCGAACCTATGGTTCTTCCGAGCTAATACGCTTGGTCCCACCGGTTCGGTTGTCACAGAGATGTGACGCACTACATGTAGTACGGTCTGGGCGTAAGTAATCTTTCACGACTACTTAACGCCCGCCCACTTTCAGGCGATATTGAACGCCCCAGTCGGAACAACTTCGAAAGAAGCCGACTGGGGCTTCTTCATGCCTGAAATATTTCTTGACTTTTAGGATTCATCTGATACACTGTGTGGCTCGTTCAAGTGAGCGAGTTTGTTTTTAAATAAGCAAATAGAGTTCTTTTAAATAGAAATGATGTTAATTAGTTTTGTTTAGTAGGCAGCAATTTGCGGCTTTAAGGCTTCAAATTGCTGCCTACTCCCTACGCTGTAGGCTTCACCAGTGGCCCTAGGTCACTGACTTTCCCGAGAAGGGAAAGGAGGATCCCATGCATCGGAACAACTGGAACCTGTCGACCCTCGAGCTGGCCACGCGTCAGTCTGAGATCGTTCGGGGCATCGCGAGCGACTCCACCAAGCGGAAGCTCGAGAGCATGTCCATCACGGCCTCTTACGGCGAGAACGGAATCAACCCCGCCTCGGCTGTGAATGGCCTCGACAAGAACGGCAAGGTCGTCATCACCAAGCCGATGATCGGCTTCATGGTGCCCAAGGGTGCCAAGAAGGCCCTCGACCTGAACGTCCCCTTCGGAACGTCGCGCGGCTTCGAGATCGCTCGCGATCTCACGGAGAGCGCGAAGCAGTTCGCGAACGGCGCTGAGCGCGTTGGTATGGTCTACACGACCGAGAACAATACGCTCTCGACCAAGGCGCTCAAGACCACGATCGTCAAGAAGGAGGGCAAGCCCGACATGAACCAGGAGGTCGTAGTCGGAGAGAACCACACCCTCGAGCTCGTCGTCGCACAGACTCCCAAGGCGTCCGTGACGCCCGTCAAGCCCACCGAGAAGCCGGCCGCTCACCCGCGAGCCGGTCACGGCGCTACCAGCGCCCTCCGCAAGCGCCGCGGTACCAACAGCCAGCATGCCCAGGCCGCCAACCCCTGACCCACCATAGTGCGTGCGTGCGCGGGTCGGACTAGTCGCTACGCGACCTAGTCCGACCCAACGGACTCCCCGCGGGTTTTGACTGAGTCTACCCCCACTAATCGGCGATTCCTATCGCTGACCCAGACTTCAGTCACTACCCGTCGGGGAAGCCGTGTTCCGTAAGAACAAAACCCGCCGGTCGTCGGCGAGTGCGAGTCTCTAGAATATGACTCAACTCTCGCCGGCGACTGACAACTACTAGAGCTATGCTCAGTACAGGACTTCGCATCATTTCGTTTTTCGATCCACGCATCCGCGTCGAGCAAAACTCAGGTCTCCCAGTTCTGCCTTATAAAGCAGAATGGTTGAAGACATAAGTTCTCTCTGGCAGCGTCTCTGCGTGTCGCGTCGACACCGCCCGTATAAAAGAGCCTGGGGTCGTATCACATAAAAGATACGAGACTCCGCTCCTGAAACCAAACGAGGCGGTTTCATTTTGCATAAAATTTAATCCATTGTTAATTATACAAATGAGTGGTACTGTTATAGGTCGAAGCGCACTTACCGTGCGCCACGTTCTTTTTTTAAG
Source organism: Candidatus Vogelbacteria bacterium (assembly GCA_016215335.1). GTDB lineage: Bacteria > Patescibacteriota > Minisyncoccia > Phycocordibacterales > JACRKE01 > JACRKE01. The sequence goes on from JACRKE010000044.1 coordinate 1,695, forward strand.
GGAAAGGTGAAAAGGCTAAGTAGACTCTAAGTATTGAATCATTCCGTAGCTAGTAAGTAGTACCCCTCAACCAAGGTGGATGAGGGGACACACACAGTGACGTTTGGGGAGGAGGTACCCCGAATGTTGAAAGGTATCATTAGGGCTGAAGGGCTTGCTATTGTCCGCGGTGCAGTCGAACGAGTACTTCAGTCGCCGGCTGAAGAGATTGGTCTCAGAGTTTCCGCGGATGAAACAGTCTGCGCAGGTGAGGCTGGCCGCGAGACACTCATGGGGAACACTAGCTTCGTCAAGGTGATCGAGGGCGACGAGGTGCACATCACCCCCGTCGCACGAGATGTCATGGCGGCCAACATGGAGGCCCTCCTTGCCGTAGAAGGTATGCTCGGAGATGGAGAAGCGTGCTTCGCGTGGACTGACAAATCTATGCGATTTCACTGGGATGGGATTACTCAGCCCATTGAAATTCTCTTTCCGAGGCCGAACCAACTCATGCGGAGCCAGATGAAACTCACGTCCAAACGTGCTGCACCGGCTGCAGGCTTCGCTCCCAATTTCGCCTTCGGCTACAATACCAACCGTTCCTGATTGTAGTAATTGAAGTACAAGCCCCAGTCGGGCTCCGCCTAGGCGGAGCCCGACTGGGGCTATTCTACTACATAAATTTTAGTTATACGCATCTTATGTACATCTAATTCACATTTTATCCACACCTTTTTCCACAGGTTATGAACATTTGAAAGCGTAATTAAAAAAAATTGACTCAGAATAAATTTTGCGTTATACTTTAGCCCTCGATGTTATCAATCTTGATTTCATTGAGGTAGTTCTTTATAACAGGAGTTGAATGTGAGCGAAGGATGTTCGTGTTAAAGATTGCTTGTTAATAATTAACGAGCAATGCTTAGAACGAGCATCCCAGCTCATTCAAGGGCGAGGTGGTATCCACCTCCGCGACTCACGTCTCATCGCGTGTATCATCTCGCCCCACCCCTCACTCTGGCCCGTCTGTGCCTCCCTTTCTTTTTTTACCCCCCCCATCTCCCTTACACAGCGTTTGCCATTCTTGGCCGCCCTTGTTGGCGGCCCCCTTTTGTCTAAATTTTTCTATAGTTGCAAATCTGGGTGAACGTGATATACTGAGAATTCCTCAATTGAGGTCGCCTGCGCTAAAGCTTCGGCGAACCAAGGGCGTTTTTAAACACTTAACGGTGTTTGTATTTTTAGAACAGGTCTTTGTCACACAAGCAGAACGTGCAAAAAATTGTGATTCAATCGTATTTTTTTGCACGTTCTGCTTCAACTGCTACAGACTAAAACCAATGCGAACCAAAGGTCGCCTGCGCAAATGCTTCGGCGAACCAAAGGAGGTGGTCTATAGAGGGTTCCCGGGTGATACCGAAACTATCACAGTTATCTGGAGGTGGGCGTATAGAGATGTTTTTTGATTGGATCCGAAAAAAGGAACAAGGAAAACAACACACACATTTTCTCTAATACGGTAATGGGGTAACAACAGATGGTCTCTTACATTCTCTCGGTGCTCGGTCTTCGAAACACGATCAAGTTCATGCTTGCCTACGCAGAAATGCTCCGGCGTAGGGGAATGAACCGAAACGTGAGTCTCAACTTCGACGAAAGCGGACAGGTGCTAATCTCCACGACGGACTCGTTTGTCGTGGACACGCACCAGTTTGGCGAGCTTCAGGAGCTCGTGGCTTTCTTCGATGGCTTGATGATCGAAGGCATGACACCGAACGGCCTCGTCAAACTCGCGAAGTCGCTCAGGTGGAGCATTCGCGAGCTGAGCGAGGATACCCAGATGGAAGTGGTCTTCAAGGATGGAACGAACAGTGTGCTCATCTTCCTCGATGACTATGTCGCGGACCCGATTCCTGTTCGGATCCCCGAGAACGCAATGGTCAAGGTTCTCCGGTCTGTTGAGGCGCATGACATTCAGACTTCGAGTTTCATCCAGAAGCTCGAAGCTGTGAAGGCAGCGAACTCATCCGACCGTTGGGCCCGAAACCCACGCGTTCCCGTCCTCCAGAACCCGTCGATGTCGCTCCTCGAGCAAGTCGTCGCGTTCTGGACGGCCAAGTGGGTTCCGGCACCGCGTGCCGAGCCCGTGTTCATGATCGCCTGATAGATTTCAACAAGGCGACAAATAGTAGCTGGGAAGTTTCGTAGCAGTCATGGGCCGCGGTCGACAAACCCTTCGGGGTGCAGTCGACCGCGGCCTTTTCAATGGATGAAATGCTTAAAATGCGGGTTTTCAGAAGACTGTCCTCTTTGGCTCACAGAGGACAGTCTTCATGCATGCGCATCCATTTGTTCAAACACTATACGTATTAATTTTTTTGAAAATTTTCGCAACAATGCTATAATCAAATACCGCGTTTCAAAAGGGTACGCGACATTATTTAATAAAAAGACAAGAAAATGAAAGTAGCAGGAATTATTGTGGCGATAGTGGTAGTGATTTTAATAATCTGGGGAGTAACAGCAAGCATGAAGGGTTCACCTGCAACAACAGCGCCTGTCGCAGGTAATGGGGCAAATGTTGCTACGGCTACAACAGAATCAGTGCTAGGTTTACAGATGAGTGATATTACGGTTGGTACAGGAGAGGAAGCGAAAGCCGGAGACATTATTACAGTTAACTATCTGGGTACTTTAGAAAACGGTACAAAGTTCGATAGCTCATATGACGCAGGTCAGCCATTTCGATTTCAGCTTGCAAGCGGGACTGTAATTAAAGGCTGGGATCTGGGTGTACAGGGCATGAAAGTCGGAGGCAAGAGACATCTCATAATAGCTCCAGAGCTTGCGTATGGTGCGGTGTCTCCCAGCCCTCTTATTCCAGCCAATTCAACGCTGGTTTTCGATGTTGAATTGATGAAAGTAGAGAGACCGTAAAAATTAAATACTGAATTTCAAAGAAGACTGCCCTTTTAAACTCACAGAGGGCAGTCTTCATACAGATTCGCGCACAGAAGGCGGTTCCAATACTACGAAAGGTTGCGTTTTTAGCGCCCTTTTGCTATTATACGGGGCTACAGGACAAGGGGTCAGGAGCTTTGTTCTCATAGCTCCTGACCCCTAAATGTTAGGTTTTCAAAGCACAATATGGCAAAAAAATCAGTAATAGCACGAGCGTTAAAGACACCGAAATTCAAATCACGAGTGGTTCGACGTTGTTTCAGGTGCGGTCGCAAGCACGGTTATATGCGCGATTTTATGCTGTGTCGTATCTGTTTCCGTGAATTTGCAAATGAAGGCATGATCCCCGGAATAAGAAAATCATCTTGGTAATAAAATGAAAGCTACAGATCCAATCTCAAATATGCTTGTCGCGATCAAAAACGCCAGTATGGTCGGCAAACCAAGTACTCTCGTTCCAGCGTCAAAAATGAAACTTTCAATAGCTGAATTACTGCAAAAACAGGGGTACGTTGCAGAAATAATAAGGCGTGGCAAGAAATCAAAAAGATTTATTGAACTCACACTTCCTACAAAAGACAATGCGGTTAGAAAGATCGATTTCAAAAGAATGTCGAAGCCATCAAGGAGAGTATACAGAGGATTTAAAGAAGTATTGCCTGTGAGACAGGGGAGTGGAATCGGTGTCTATTCGACTCCGAAGGGCATTATAACCGACAAGGAAATGCAGAAAGAGAAAGTGGGAGGGGAGTATCTTTTTATGATGTGGTAGTGATCAAGCACGAAGCACTAAATTTTAAGCACGAAACTAAGATGTCACTTATCGGCAAACAACAGATAGCGATTCCAGCAAAGGTAGAAGTAAAGACTGCAGATGATTTGGTGACCGTGAAAGGTCCTCTTGGCGAGCTTTCACGCAAGTTTCCACGAAATATTGAAATCAAAATCGCAGACGGAGTTGTTACGGTGGTTCCCGTCAGAATGGATAAATTTTCCAGATCACTCTGGGGAACTTTTGCCTCACACATAAAGAATATGATCGAGGGAGTTACGGTCGGTTTCAAAAAAGTTCTTATAATCGAAGGTGTAGGATATAAAGCGGAACTCGCGGGAGAGAAGATTAATTTCAGTCTTGGTTTTTCACACCAGGTTCCCATGATGATTCCAAAAGGTCTCAAAGTAACGCACGAAAAAGGGGTGCTTACAATTACCGGGCCGGACAAGGAGCTTTTGGGTTCATTCGCTTCTAAGATTGTCGCCAAGAAAAAGCCTGAACCTTACAAGGGCAAAGGAATCAGATACGAAGGACAAGTTATTAGGAGAAAGCAAGGGAAGAAGACAGTAGCGTAAACTAGTATATTGGGGAAAGTATATAGTATATAGGAGATACAAATACAACAATGCAGAATAAAACAACACAAAAGAAGTTACAACGTGAGAGGCGACATCGTCGGATCCGTTCACGTCTAGCTGGTACAAGGGAGACACCGAGACTTGTTGTTTTCCGTTCCAATAAATTCATTTACGCTCAACTTATTGATGATGACAAAGGAGTTACTATTGCAGAGGCGAACAGTATGAAGGCCTCGAAAGGTAAAACTGCCGGGAATGTCTTGGCTGCCACAAAAATAGGCATAGAGCTGGCAGAGAAAGCGAAAGCGAAGAAAGTAAGCAAGGTAGTATTCGATCGAGGTGGGTACATTTATACAGGCAGAGTAAAGGCCCTTGCGGAAGCGGCAAGGAAGGGGGGGCTCGAATTTTAATTTTCAAGTAACAATTTTCAATTTTAAAAATGGCCGAAGAAACAGTACAACCGAGTGGAGCGTCAGTAGCAGCAGTAGCGTCGACAGAAGATCGTGGAGCTTCTATTCGTTCCGGACAGGACGGCGGCAGATTTACTGCAAGACAAGGACAAGGCGGAAGAGGAGGGGGACGTCCGGGTGGTAGACGCGACACGAGACCCGCAAGAGTGAAGCCAGAATTTGAGCAAAAGATAATCCAGATCAGACGTGTTACTCGTGTTATTGCTGGAGGCAAGAGATTTAATTTCTCGGTTGGAATGGTGATTGGCAACAAGAACGGTTCTGTTGGTATCGGTCTTGGAAAAGGAGCTGATACTGCTCTCGCCATTGAAAAGGCTTTTCGAAACGCCAAGAAAAATATGGTTAAGCTTAAACTTACCGATTCTAAATCTATTCCCCACGAAGTTAAAGCCAAATATTCAAGTGCTCAGATTTTTATGCAGCCGTCACCCGGCCGTGGAGTTGTTGCGGGAAGTGCGGTGCGTGACGTACTCGCGCTTGCGGGGATAGTTGATGTAAACGCAAAAATTCTTTCAACAAGCAAGAACAAGCTGAACATTGCGCGCGGTGCCATGCTCGCGCTTGATGAATTTGTAAGCAAGTAAATATGAGAATACAAGACATTACAAAAGTTCATAAGAACAAGAAGTCAAAGACAGTCGGCCGCGGCAGTAAGCGCGGAAAGACTTCAGGTCGTGGCACCAAAGGTCAGAATGCTCGTGCTGGACACAAGAAACGACCAGAGATTCGCGACACAATCAAAAAGCTTCCAAAACTACGAGGCAGAGGCGTAAATGGTCTACGAACAATTCAACGCGAAACAATAGTCGTAAATCTTGGCCGAGTTGATAAAGCATACGCGGCAAATATGATGGTGACACCTCACACTCTTCGCGACCACAAGATTGTAAACACCAAGAATTCAGTGTTTGTAAAGATTTTGGGCGATGGTGAAATTACAAAAGCACTTATTTTCAAAGACTGTCTGGTTTCAGAATCAGCAAAGGCGAAAATTGAAAAAGCGGGTGGTACAGTTTCAACAGGGGTTTTGTCTAAATAGCTACAATGTTAAATTCGTTCCTGCAAAAATTGAAGATGGTCGTCATGGATCGGTCACTCCGAAACAAACTGCTTTTTATTGTTGCGGCGCTTTTAATATTCAGATTGGTTGGAAACATCCCCGTGCCCGGAGTAGATCAGGCTAGGCTCGCAGCTTTTCTCTCCGGAAGTCAGTTCTTCAGTCTTCTTAATTTGTTTTCGGGAGGCGGTTTGCATAATCTATCGGTACTTATGCTTGGAGTTGGTCCATTTATTACAGCTTCTATCATTCTGCAACTTCTTACTATGATTTTCCCCAAGCTTAAAGAGATGTATCAAGAAGAGGGCGAGGCGGGAAGACTCAAATTCGCACAATATTCTCGTTTGCTTTCTGTACCACTTGCCGCGCTCCAAGGATTTGGCCTACTTTTTTTGCTTCATCAGCAAAATGTGTTAATTACCCAATCGTTCTTTGCTCAAAGCGTGAACGTAATAATAGTAACAGCGGGAGCATTGTTTACCATGTGGCTTGGCGAGCTTATGACAGAGTATGGGGTGGGTAACGGCATTTCACTTTTGATTTTCGCGGGTATTATCGCCAGATTTCCGACTGACATCGCGCAACTGTCTTACACGTTTACTCCTGCGGATTTGCCAATGTATATAGTGTTCGCAATCGTTGGCATTATTATTATTGCGGGGGTTGTCTACATAAGCGAAGCAGAGAGGCCAATACCTGTGACATATGCTAAAAGGGTTCGTGGCATGAAGGTGTACGGAGGTACTTCAACCTATCTTCCCCTTCGTGTAAATCAGTCAGGCGTAATGCCAATAATATTCGCACTTTCTATTTTGCTGTTTCCCCAAATGATTGCCTCGTTCTTAGCCGGATTTACGAATACGGTGGCACTTTCGGTAGCCGCATTTCTTAAGACACTTATGGAGAATCAGCTTGTGTATGGATTACTCTATTTCATATTAGTATTCCTGTTCACTTATTTCTACACGGCTGTTACCTTCGATCCTGATCAGATCGCAACAAATCTTCAAAAGAGCGGCGCTTTTGTGCCGGGAGTTCGCCCGGGACAATCCACATCAAGCTACTTGGCTAAAATTTTAGTGAGAATAACTTTGGTAGGCGCTATCTTCCTTGCTATAATTGCAGTACTGCCCCTTATACTTCAGGGTATTACTGGAACGCAGGCGCTGGCGATCGGAGGCACAAGTTTACTCATTGTTGTTTCAGTGGTCATCGACTTCGTGAAGCAGCTGGAGGCTCAGCTTTCGATGAGAGAGTACTAAAATTAAGGTTGTAGTAAGTAGGTTGTAGGTTGTAGGAAATTAAAAATACAACATTATTTCATATTTATAATTTATTAGTATGTCTACAACCTACAACCTACAACCTACAACCTCGTCCCAACACTACACAATCATATTCACCGGCCGTTCCGGGTGCGGCAAGGGTACGCAAGCTAAATTACTTATCGAGAATATAAAGTCTCGCGGATGTCCCGAAGACGCGATTCTTTATGTCGAAACAGGCAACAGATTTCGTGAATTCATAAAGGGTGACAACATGGCATCCAACCGGTCACGCGAGATTATGGTCTCCGGAGAACGCCAGCCAGACTTTTTGGCAGTCACCATGTGGGCCAATGTTTTTATCGAGGAACTTAAACCCAATCACGAGCATCTAGTACTCGATGGTACTCCGCGAGCTTTGAATGAAGCGAAGACATTGGATCAAGCACTCAAGTTTTTTAAGCGTGAAAATCCTATAGTTATAAACGTAAAAGTCAGTCGCGAGAAATCAATCGAGCACATGCACGAAAGGGCAAAGAAGGAGGGCAGGGCAGATGATCTGCGACCGGGAGACATCGAGAAGCGCCTTGCTTGGTTTGAGAGAGATGTGGTACCTGCTATTGAATATTTCAGAACCAATTCGGATTATCAGTTTATAGAAGTTGACGGCGAGCGAAGCATAGAAGAGGTACATTCGGAGATTTTGATAGCTCTCGGAATTAAATAGCGCTTATAGATAATGGCATTAATAAAGACGGAAAAAGAGATCGAAAGAATGCGTGAAGGCGGCAAAAGGCTTGCACATGTTTTGTATGCTCTACGTGACGCAGTGAAGCCAGGCATAACAGGAAAAGAACTGGACAAGATGGCGGAGAAAATGATTTTGGCAGGTGGGGACGCTTTAGCTTTCAAAAATTATCAGCCCAGGGGCGCTGATTTTCCATTTCCTGCAACCCTTTGTGTTTCTGTGAACGATGTAATCGTACACGGAATACCAAATGGTGAACCTTTTAAAGAAGGTGATATTGTAGGGCTTGATTTGGGTTTGGCCCATGGTGGGCTTTTCGTAGATATGGCGGTTACCGTTGCGGTGGGGAAAATTTCAGATGCTGATCGAGAGCTTATAGATACGACTGAAAAGGCACTGAACGTAGGGATTGCTCAAGTAAGAGCAGATGTCAGAATGGGCGAAATTGGCTCGGCCATTGAAGCCGTCGCTCGACCACACGGTTATGGTATAGTGCGAGAGCTTGGAGGCCATGGAGTGGGACACGAGGTTCATGAAGAGCCTTATATCCCAAACTTTGGCAAACCAAACACCGGCCCGGTTTTAAGAGCCGGCATGGTACTTGCCCTGGAACCCATGTTTAATCTTGGCACCGGAGAAATCTCAAACGGAAAAGATAATTTTTCGTATAGGACATTAGACGGCAAAAAGAGCGCGCATTTCGAGAAGACGATTGTGGTTACGAAAGAAGGTTCGGGAATATTAACAGAAATTTAAGTAAACAAATATATGGCAAGCTTCGGATTTCCTGTGTTTAAGACTAGGACGGGCGGTAAAGAGAAGTTTAATCTTGAGGATCCAAAAGGGCGCAAGCAGTATTTTGAATTAAAGGCTGGTAAAGAGATTAAAGACATTCGAAATTGTTTGAAGAAGAATAGTTTTGTCGCCTTCATGATGGGCAAGAAAAATTCCGGCAAGGGCACTCATACCAAACTTTTTGCTGAACAAATCGGAGCAGATAAAGTTTTTCATCTTTCGATCGGCGACGTAATACGATCCGCACACAAAGAAGTGTCCACGTCAAAGGGACGCAAAGCCATGGCATCGTGGCTTAAAGATAATTTCCGCAATGTTATGACTCCAGAGGAGGCCATAGCTGCTATTGAAGGCAGGAGTACATCCTCACTTATCTCTACCGAACTTACTCTCGCGCTTGTAGAGAGGGCGATCAGTACGGCTGGCAAGAAGAAGGCCGTTTTTGTGGATGGTTTTCCGCGCGGGCTTGATCAAGTTTCTTACGCACTTTATTTCAGGCACATTATGGGCTACCGAGAAGATCCGGATTTTTTTGTTTTCATGGATGTTCCAAGTTCTATTATTGCGGCGAGACAAGCTGGTCGTGTAGTTTGTCCTATTTGCCACGTTCCGAGACATCCAAAACTTCTCCGGACTAAAGATGTTGGTTATGACGCCTCGAAGAAAGAGTTTTATCTTATTTGCGATACTCCGGATTGTAAAGGGGCGCGAATGGTTAAAAAAGAGGGAGACAATCTTAAGGCAAATGAACTTGAGACAAGATTGCGCGCTGACGAAACAATTATGAGGAAACTTCTGGAGCTCAAAGGAATTGGTAAAGTTCACATCCGTAATTCTGTACCTGTACGTGAAGCTAGGTCAAAAGTCGATATGTACGAAGTAACTCCAAGCTATGAGTATTCACTCGATAATAAGGGTAAAGTCGTTGTGAATGAGACTCCTTGGGTTGTGGAGGATGACGACGGTGTCGACTCGTACAGTCTGCTTCCGGTGGCTCCGGTTTTAAGTATGATTAAACAGATTCATAAAGTTTTGAAATTATAGTTTCTGTTAATAAATAATCAGGTATGTCCGAATAGTTAAAATATGGTGGATAACCTGTGTATATTCAGTGGACTAAATTGACAGTCGGTGGCTATATATCTCAAATAGATTGACTACTTGCACACTTGCATGGTCGGCATATAATTGAAGTAGGTTGGATTCGCACATTGACTAGCATGTTTTCAAAAAGGGAGTTCTCAAGCGACGACGTTAGTCGCCGCAGTCCTGATTGTACCGTGGTGCAATCGGCGGGACACCCACCTAGGTTACACTAGGACCAATGTGCTCCAACCTGGCCCTAAAAGAAACGCCGTCCTCCGGGACGGCTTTTCTTTTGCTAAAAAATAAAATTTTGAAGCACAATGTCGTTAAAAGTAATAATTATTCGTCAATGTAACACGAGTACATCTCCTCATAATTACTACTTTTGCCTAATTCTGCAATCAAAATTTTCATTTTTTGGTTTTCCTGTCGTTGCTCGTTTTACACATAGCCTAAGATACATGCATGATATACTTTCCTCATGTCTAATAAACTTGAACTTACGTTTAATGATGGCGTGGACTCGGTAACCGGCGCGAATTTTGTACTGCGTGATGACGCGGGTTTTACCATTATGTTCGATTGCGGATTGGTGCAAGGTTCTCAAGTTGCAGAAGACCAGAACTATGACAAATTTCCGTTTGACCCTACCAAAGTCGATTTCCTATTTGTTAGCCACGCGCACCTAGATCATATCGGTCGTATTCCAAAGCTAGTGAAAGAGGGTTTTCGTGGACGTATAATTTCTACACCTCCCACAAAGGAGATCGCAGAGCTTATGCTTATCGATTCCATGGGAGTTCTCGAGAAAGAGGCTAGAGGAACCAATCGCGAGCAGCTTTATACGGCGGATGATGTAGCCAAATCAATGTCCCTTTGGGATACCAGAGGTTATCATGAGGAGTTTAGTGCCGGTAAATTCAGAGTGCTCTTAAAGGATGCCGGTCATATACTCGGTTCTTCAATGACTGAAATCAGTCTTGGTGGAAAGAAATTATTATATACCGGAGACCTTGGTAATTCACCCGAACCACTGCTTCGTGATACGGAGCCGGTAGGTGACGTCGATTATCTCATAATGGAATCTGTATACGGAGACAGGCTTCATGAGCATCGTGAAGACAGGCAGAGAATGCTTGCCGATGTTGTCATGCAGACATTCAACAAAAAAGCAAATCTTATGATTCCAGTATTTTCTCTCGAGCGCACACAGGAGTTACTTTTTGAGCTTAGAATGATGGTTGAGAATGGTCTACTGCCACCAGTGCCTGTCTATCTGGATTCTCCTCTCGCTATAAAAGTAACTTCTGTCTACAATAAATATACAGACTATTTAAATGTGGATGCGATGCGAAAGCTTACGGGAGGCAAAGATTTGTTTGGTTATCGCTGGATACACAAAGTTATTGACACTGAAGAGTCCAAAAAACTGCGTGAACTTCCAGGCCCGAAAATCATTATGGCCGGTTCGGGTATGTCGAATGGTGGGCGTATAATACACCACGAAAAGAACTATCTTCCAGATCCAAACAACACTTTACTTTTAGTAGGTTATCAGGCTGTTAGAACACTTGGACGTATACTTCAAGATGGAGCGAAACATGTAAAGATTCTCGGTGAGGATGTACCGGTAAATGCGAGAGTTTTGACCATAAGCGGATATTCGGCGCACAGAGACAGGGATGGATTGTTTGATTTTGTAGCGGGAGGCGTGGACACACTGGAGAGAGTTTTTGTTGCCATGGGAGAACCAAAGTCCTCGCTCTATCTGGTTCAAAGGATTCGTGATAATCTTGGCCTGAATGCGGAGTCACCAACGAGAGGTGAGACGGTTTCACTTGATTTTAATTAAATTACATTAATCAGATAATCAAAGCGATATGAATACAGAAGAGTTGAGGCATGTTCACAACAAAATAAAGATTGGATTTTCGGGGACTGCAAAGACGGAATTTCTGAAACAGGCGGATCTTGATCTTTGTAAAGAAGTCGGTGCTGAGGTGGCGAGACAAGGAAGTGTGATCGTTACAGGGGCCACGACCGGTTCACCATTGTGGGCCGCACAAGGATGTAAAGAGGCTGGAGGAATTTCGGTTGGTCTTTCTCCTGCAAAGAATGAGGAAGACCATGTAACAAGATGGGGACTTCCGCTTGATTTCATGGATTTGATTATATATACAGGATTTGAGTACGCCGGGCGAGACCTTTTGTTTACTCGTTCGTGCGACGCTATGATTATCGGTCCCGGACGAATTGGAACGATACACGAGTTCACCATTTCATTTGAAGACGGCAAGCCTATTGGAATAATGGCGAGCGATGATTGGGAGACTGACGAAGTGATTAAATTTATTGTTGAGAAAAGCCACAGGAAAGACGAAAATCAAAAAGTATTTTTTGAATCAGACCCCAAGAAACTTGTGGCAAAGTTGATTGAGTTCGCTTCTGCTGATAAAAAGGGACACCTATGACCAGCCTGAGTACAAGCTGGTAAAGCACAAAACACAAAGGGGCTCAAAAAACCAAAGGGTACAGAACTCCAAAAAACAAATGGAGAACACAATACAAAATCAAATACAGCCGGGGGCCCCCC
>JACRKE010000043.1 GCA_016215335.1 Candidatus Vogelbacteria bacterium
ACGGCACCACCTTCACCTCCTCCACCTCTCCCACTGTGGCCTACCTCGTGGCCACCGGGACTACCGCTTCGGTCTTGCCTTATGCTTCAACCACCGCGCTCTCCTCATCCGGTTCTGCTTACTTCGCGACGAGTGGGGGGAGTGTGGGTATTGGCGCCACAACCACCCCATCTACTTTCTTTGTAGTTGGCGGAGAGGCGGGAGATATTTCCGGGCACGGGTATTTCACGGGTGGTCTCGGTGTCGGTGTTGTAAATACGACCTCGGGAGTTGTTCGTTCTTCAAGTTATGGTCATTTTGGAAGCACAATCGTTGGGAATGGGGCCAGTACCGCACTGTATTATGGTGTCGTAGGAGATGGGAGTGTCGGCTTTGGAACTAATATCATTACCGCCAACCTAGCCAAATTTGGCGTCGGTAGCAGTACTCCGCTCGCACAATTAACGGCCTCATCGACTTCAAATATCGGTCTTATCATTGATCAACAGGGGACTTCAGATATCGTTCAATTTCAGGATGCCGGTTCTTCTGTTTTTGTGATTAAGGATGGTGGTAACGTGGGTATCGGGACGACTACGCCGGCGTGGAAGTTGCAAGTTGCTGCTGTTGGAGCGCCACAGTTGGTAATATCTGATACTGACGCGGGTCTTAATTTGAAACATTGGGCGTTTACTTCTCAAGCCGGAAATCTCTATATTGGAACATCGACTGATGCGTATGCTACTGGGACAACTCAGGCAATTTCAATTCAAAGCGGAGGAGCATATAACACTGGAATAGTAGCGGTAGGTACTTCAACCTCGTATTCGAAGTTTGCCGTATGGAGCGATGCTACGACCACCGGCCGCGCGTTTGAAATTACAGACAGCGCGTCCACTACGATATTTTCTGTCGACAATAGCGGTACCACCACAATAGATTATTTAGACGTCGGTAATATGAGCTTTGAGACTGATGCGGGAGTGGTGTCCTGGATAAATATGTCGAGCGCAACTTCGACTCAAAATCTTCAACTCGGTTATGCTGCACAGCTGGGAGACCAAGATGTTTTCGGAATTTACGCGAGTACTTCCGGTAGCGGATCGGCGTGGAATAATAAAGTCATAGTGGGAACTACTTCGGCCCATGTTCTTGGGACAGCACACGGTTCGACTACACCTTTCATAATAAGCAATGGCGGTTTCTGTGTTGAAAAAGGCGGCACCGGATGCAGTCAAGCACTTACAGCCGGGGACATATACTATGGCGCGGCTCATGCCAGCTGGACTGACGTTGCCGAAAAATACCCCTCTCGCTCCGTGCTTGAAGCCGGAGACATAGTCTCACTCGACAGTGAAGCTATTACATCCGGAAGCAGTACAAAGCCTTATGTAAAACAGGCGAATGATAAAGGCGATGGTTTGATTGGTGCCATTTCCACTCTACCGGGCCTAACTCTCGGAGACGGATACGGTGGTCGCGAGGATTATTCCGTGGCTCTCGTAGGACGTATTCCGGTCAAAGTTAATCTAGAAGCCGGAGCAATATCTGTCGGAGATCGCATCGCCCTTTCGTCTATTTCAGGCGTTGGCATGAAAGCCACTTCTACGGCGCAGGCCACAATTGGTATCGCTCTCGAACCGTTTAATGGCATGAGTGAAAACGCGACATCTACCACTTATACACAAAGTTCTAAGATATTAGTTTTCGTAAATCTTACGAGTGGAAAATTGCAGGGAATCGCTAATGGCAACTTGGATTCGGGGTGGACAGTTGATCAAAGCACCGGGGTCATGAAAATGAGTACCGCGGGCGTACTCGACATGCAAGGTAAAGACATTATGAATGTAGGCAAGCTTTTATCCGCAAGTGGTAAGTGGAGCCTAGATGAGAACGGTAAGCTTTCCGTACAGTCGCTCACAGTCGGTTCTCCTATAAATCCGACAGGTGTGACTTTGTTTGATCGTACAAACGGAACTCCTTACTGTTTCTATATAGAGAATGGCTTAAGCAAGACAGTCTCGGGAGAGTGTTCAGGTTCGGTAACGATCGGTGCTACTCAAAACAGTACACTGTCTTCCTTGGACACGACCGCTCCTGTAATAAGTTTGAACGGTAATAATCCCGCGCAACTTAATATCGGAGACACCTATAGCGATATGGGTGCGACAGTCAGTGACAACGCGGATGCAAACCTGGGAGTAGTTGTTTCCGGAGACACTGTGGATACGAGTTCGAATGCCACTTATTCAATAAAATACAATGCGACTGATAATGCAGGAAATCACGCAGTCGAAGTAATTAGGATAGTGATTGTTGGTACAGGCAGTGCTCCCTCTATTGTTCCGAGTACGGTTGCTACGTCTACTGAACCTGTTGCGATTTCAGTTAATGATTCAAACTCGACTTCGACAGAAGAAACATTATCTGATGCGCCTCCGGCACAATAAGTAAATGACTGCTTTAAACATAAAATACATCTGGTTTTTGATTATTGTTGCGTTGGCTACACTCACACTGTCAGGCAGTTCCGAGGCGGCTCTCAATATTGCCAAAGTACCGCGAGTTATCAATCTAGACAATGATTCAAGTCTGGTCGGTTGGTGGACGTTTGACGGTAAAGATATCGGCCTCACCTATGCGCTAGACAAGAGTGCGAGTGGTAATGTTGGAACACTGACTGGCACGAGAAGTATCGCAGGCAAAATTGCCCAAGCCCGGTCATTTAACGGCACAAGCGATTATATTTCAGTCGGTACTGCCAATCTCTGGTCAGGTGGTGTGGGCACCGTTTCCGCATGGGTTAAAATGAATAGTGGTGCAATAGGTAACAATAACTATATAGTGGCCAAGGGTGATGACCACCCCAGCACTGGTGTTAGCTGGGGTATGGACATTATTCCAAGATCTGCCACGACCGCATCACTCGCTTTTCTCTACGGTAGCCAGGCATGGGCAACTGTTGGAAACAACTCTCCCTACATTCCTTTTACCACTAATGTTTGGCACCATGTAGTTATGGTCGCGAATTCCAACAATACCCAGCAGATATATCTTGATGGAGTGTTACAAACTTGCGATGAAACATCTTGCACAAAGACCGTAATAACACCGGGTGCGTCTCTCGAATTTAACATAGGCAAAACATCGCGAGCGGCGCCGAATGAATATTTTACAAATGGTTCTATTGACGACGTACGGGTGTACAGTCGCGCGCTTTCGGCTGCTGAAATAACTCGATTGTATCAGGCTGGATCTGCATCTCTCCGTACAAACACAAATGTTACACAAGGGAAGCCATCTTCTTTTGGCGGACCTGTTGCGCGGTGGACGTTTGATGCAAGAGACATCTACGGTACCACAGCTTATGATGGAGTGGGTTCAGTCCACGGCACTATTGGCGGTGGAACAACAAAGCAGGCGGGCCAGCTTGGGCAGGCTCTCCGCTTTGACGGTGTCGCCGGTTCGGAAGTGTTGACCGGGAGTACTGCCTCTCCTATCCCCGCAACGATCAGTATTGTCGCATGGCAAAAGAACGAACCGGGAGTAACTGATCATCCAACGATTAGCAAGACAAGTTCTTGTTTTTCAAATCAGGTTCAATACGGATTCGGATACTATTCTGACAAACTTTACTTTTACTATCATGACATTGGTAACGGATCGTGCGCAAGTATCACTTACCACGAATATGCTTCAACCAACGCCTTTACTGATACCGCTTGGCATCAGATTGTGGCGACTTATACATTTGGCGATCCGAATTCTATGAAGATGTACCGCGACGGCGTGTTGCTGTCCGGATCGTGGGTAACAGGAACTGGTGCCGGGGGTAGAAATACAGGTAGTTCGCTTCTCTCGATCGGTCGGAATATCCCGAATGGAGGAGGATCAACGATGAAGGGTGCGATTGACGAGGTGCGTGTCTACGACCGAGCTCTTGGCGCTACCGAAATAGCCGCACTCTATAAGACTGATAAAGCAAGAGTGCAGTCGCAAACTAATCAAGTGAATCGACTCACTAATGGCCTCGTCGGCTACTGGACATTTGATGGCAAGGACAGTGGCAGCACATATACGGTAGACAAGACCGGAAGTTACAACCTTACTTTTACGGGCAGTTCGGCAGTTCCGGGTAAGCTCGGTCAAGGACGATCGTTCAATGGTACAAGCGATGTTCTAAGCAACTCTTCATTCGCCAATCTGACAACAACAACAGGCACCTTGGCGGGTTGGTTTAAAGCCAGTGCGGGTTCGGCTATCATTGTGGCAGTTGATCGCGTAGCCGCCGATCCGCAAAATCAGGTTAATATTTACGCCCTCAGCGGTACTAATGGCATTGGCTGCCAGATCAACAAGGCCACCGGCAACCAAAGAAACGTGCGCGCTTCAGCCACGTTTGCCCTTAACACATGGCACCATATCGCTTGCGTAAAGGATGGTAGTGACAGCTACAAGATATATTTTGACGGTATCTCGCTTGCCACGAACTTTCAAGACACCGGCTCGGTGACAAATACTTGGTGGAATGACTTTACTTCTACCGATCGAGTTCGTGTCGGCAGATCGTATAATGGATATATGAATGGAGCAATTGACGATGTGCGTGTGTATAACCGTGCGCTCTCGACGAATGAAGTCTATCAGCTCTACAAACTCGGAAAGTAATACACAGCCTTTCTATAAACTTGCGTGGTATAATTTGCGTATCATTATTTGATTTAATTTTATTTACATAACAATATGTTATTACAAACATGGAGTGAGGTTTTGGTACAGTCGTTCCAGCGCATTGGTTCAGAAGTAATTCTTTTCCTGCCACTGCTTCTGGTTTCGATTATAATTTTCGTTTTCGGTTGGGTTTTCGGTTCTTTTGTAGGTACGCTTGTGAATCACATAGTGAAGTCGCTTAGGATTGATAGAGCCCTGAATAGTGTGGGGGTGGATGAACTCGTTGAAAAAGCCGGCTACGATTTTAGCGCCGGAGGGTTCCTTGGCGGTTTAGTAAAGTGGTTTATAATCGTAGTCTTTCTGGTTGCAGCTTTGAACGTTCTCCATCTTGATACTGTAAATCAATTCTTGATGAACTTTGTGATTGGCTACCTTCCTAAGATTATTGTAGCAGTATTGGTCTTGCTATTTGGATCGGTACTTGCTTCTACAGTTCAGCACGTAGTGGTGGGATCGGCTCGAGCAGCACGAATCGGCTCGGCTGAATTTGTCGCCAAGGTTTCAAAATGGGCAGTCTGGATTTTCGCTTTGCTCGTAGCACTAGTTGAGCTCGGTATTGGAGCTGAATTCATACAGACTGTGTTTACGGGTATTGTAGCAGCACTCGCTCTTGCCATGGGACTTTCGTTCGGACTTGGAGGAAGAGACGCGGCAGCGGACTACTTGAAAAAATTCAAAAAAGATATTGAGTAGATTTAGCTGGATTGATGGCTACAAAAAACCGCCATACTTGGCGGTTTTTTGTAGCCCAAAATGGGCAAATTCACATATTATGTCAAAAGTGGAAAAAATGTTTGACTCTCTGCTCCGGATGCGCTAAAATGGCTACCACTGTATATGGAGAATAAATTAAGCACTAACTTGCGTGTCGGGTAACCGAATTTAGGTTTGTTTCTCCCGACCGCCATCGAGCGGTTTTATTTTTCAGAGATAATCTTTGGAAACACCATAAACAGTCTTGAACTTTGATAACTAAATTCTGTCGCATTATTGAAGGTCCTTTTACCCCGCGAACGGCGGGGCGTACGGGGTCTTTTCGGGTGATGTAGACAGGCAGGTCCCTGTGCGTAGCACAGAATATTTAATTTTCAATTATCAATTTTCAATCAATGATTCAATGAATCAATTTTAAAACATTGAACCATTGAAAATTCATTTGAAATTGTAAAATTGTAAATTGAAAATTCCGTGCTGCGTGCGGGGAATGAAGTAAGAATTATGTTTTTGTATCATGCGTTTAGTAAACGCTGGATATGGGAACAGTGGTGGTTTTTACATTTCCTAATAGGAAATGTTTAAGAGCATACGGTGGATGCCTAGATTCTAAGAGGCGATGAAGGACGTAGCATAGCTGCGATAAGCTTCGGGGAGGTGCGTAGCAACCTTTGATCCGGAGATTTCCGAATGGGGAAACCCTATCCGCGAAGAGCGGATAACCGCCGCACTACAGTGCATTTCGAGCGGAATTATCAATGTTCAATTATCAATTTTCAATCAATGAGCCAATGAATCAATTTTCAAACATTGAATCATTGAAAATTCATTGGAAATTGTAAAATTGTAAATTGAAAATTCCGACACACGGAGTGCAGCGTAGTGTGGCGGAGCAAACCCTGGGAAGTGAAACATCTTATTACCAGGAGGAAAATAAAACAAGACACTACGTTCTCACTTTTGTTCGACAATAGTGGCGAGCAGGAGTGAGTAACGAGTGATTATTCCCTAAGTAGCGGCGAGCGAAAAGGGAGAAGCCCAAACCGATGCGTAGCATCGGAAATTCGAAGCACGAAATCTGAAGCACGAAACAATATCTAAACACGGAATTAGAAATTCAAAACGGGGAACTGTTTATGATTTCTTATTTCTGACATTTGGATTTGTTTCGGATTTCGATATTAGTGCTTCGTGCTTCCGCTGCTACGCAGCGGTGTTATAAGGCAGAAATATTGTTTATTCAAGAGAAGTTACAAAACACATTATTAATCGAAGGTGTTGGAAAGCACCACAACATAAGGTAATAGTCCTGTAGGTGAAAATAATGTGACTTCTATTTCTGTTCTTGAGTACTTCGGGACACGACTGGCCTGAAGGAAGTCAGCGGAACTAACCGCTAAGGCTAAATACTCTTAGAGATCGATAGTGAACTAGTACCGTGAGGGAAAGGTGAAAAGCAGCCCGGTAAGGGCAGTGAAATAGACCTGAAACCGTATGTTTACAAGGAGTCAAAGAGGACCGGATTTATCCGTGATCCTCGATGGCGTGCCTATTGAAGAATGAGCCAACGAGTTAATGTATGTCGCACGACTAAGCCCTTATGGGGTGGAGTCATAGGGAAACCGAGTGTTAATAGCGCGACTAAGTGGCATGCATTAGACCCGAAGCCAAGTGAGCTTACCATGAGCAGGATGAATCTTTCAGAAATGAAAGAGGAGGTCCGAACCCGTGAGCCGTGCAACACTCTGGGATGACTTGTGGTAAGTAGTGAAAAGCTAATCGAACTTGGTAATAGCTGGTTCTCTCCGAAAGAGCTTTTGGGTTCGCGTCATATTTACCCATCGGGGGTAGAGCTACTGAAAGGTCTGCACAGGGCGAAAGCTCGGCTGACCTATCAAACTCCGAATACCGATGGTAACTATATGGCAGTTAGACTGCGGGGGCTAAGCTCCGTTGGTCAAAAGGGGAACAGCCCAGATCTCTATCTAAGGTCCCTAAATCTACACTAAGTGCATTAAAGGAGGTGATATTTCTATGACAATGAGGAGGTTTGCTTAGAAGCAGCCATCCTTGAAAGATAGCGTAATAGCTCACTCATCGAGAGATATCGCGCCGCAAATGACCGGGGCTCAAGTGTAGTACCGAAGGTGAGGGTTTGCATGCATCACAGTGCTCGTGATGCAAGCACTAAATCCGAAAATCGAAATCCGAAACAATAATTAAGTTTAGAAATTATAAATTTTAAACATTCTGATTTGTTTCGTGCTTCGAAATTCGTGCTTCGTGCTTGTGCGTCGCGCGTAGCGTGATGCATGCATACGGTAGGAGAGTGTTCTTGACCGCTGTGAAGCCAAAGGGGCGACCCATGGTGGAGCGTCATGAAGTACGAATGTTGGCACAAGTAACCACAATTGGAGTTAGAACCTCCAACGCCGAAAGATCAAGGTTTCCTTCGCGATGACAATCAACGAAGGGTTAGTCGGGCCTAAGGGGATGGCGAACGCCGGACCCGATGGACAGCAGGTTAATATTCCTGCACTCAGATGTGCACTGATGGGGTGACGAAGTGTAGTATGTATAGCGCATTATTGGATTTGACGTTCGTGGCGTGAGGGTGTGGCGTAGGAAAATCCGCGCTGCTATCTTTAATGATAACCCCAAGCGTTGCGAAAATCGTGGGGGCAACCCCGTGAGATTATACAAAGCACGCTTCCGAGAAAACTCTCTAAAGATATGTACATATGAACCGTACCGCAAACCGACACAGGTGATCAGGTCGAGTAGACCAAGGCGAACGAGTGAGTGTGTCTCAAGGAACTCGGCAAAAAAGCGGCCGTAACTTCTGGATAAGGCCTGCCCACGCAAGTGGGCTACAACAAAAGTTTCTCTGGCGACTGTTTACCAAAAACACAGCTCCCTGCGAACTCGTAAGAGGAAGTATAGGGGGTGACGCCTGACCAATGCCAGAAGGTCAAACAGTGTCGTTGTATGCATCACATTGCATGTGATGTAAGCACGAAATCCGAATATTGAAACCCGAAACAATAAGGAAATTTAGAAATTAGAAATTTTTAAACATTCTGATTTGTTTCGTGATTTTAAATTCGTGCTTCGTGCTTTGCATCGCGTTCAGCGTGATGCATATGGTGTACGCTGTAAGCCCTGGTGAATGTCGGCGATAACTATAAACACGATTGTAGTTATAAAATCTGACTATATGCTGGAAACTCTGAGTATCCCCAGATACGAGTTGATATTTCGTGTACATCAGTTCACAATATGTACATGAAGTCTTCACGTGAAAATTCTAGGGGTGCAGACAATCAGCAGGAAAGGCCTGATAAACAAAACTGGTTATCAAAAATACCGGAACATATTGGATGGTATCTTTCAGGATTTTGCGATGGCGAAGGCAGTTTCAATGCCTCGTTGCGCAAAAGGAAAGATCATAAGATTGGATGGCAAATTGTCATCACGTTCAATGTGGCACAACGAGATGTATCAAATCTCAAACTTCTGCAAAATCAACTAGGATGCGGAAGATTGCAAGCTCGTCGCGACGGAGTACATTATTTCGTCGTAACGGACTATAAGCTTATTTTAGAAAGGGTAGTACCTTTCTTTCTGAAGTTTGAATTGCAATCTAAAGATAAAAAGTTGAATTTCACTTTGTTTAAGGAAATTGCTACGATGATGAATCGGGGTGAACATCTTAAAGATAAAGGTTTCCAAAAAATTGTTGAACTTCGAGAGATGCTCAATAAAGGAAAGGGAAGAACAAGAAAATACAATAAGCTTGATGTGTTAGTAAATCAGGAATCCTCAGAGACTATACGTCAGACTCTAGCGGTCAAAACCAGATCGCATATAGAGAAGATATAGTCCGAACTTCTATGGCGACATAGAGAATTATGTATCGTTTACCTGATGCATAGAATAACAACGACGAATCGTCCTAAGGTAGCGCAATTCCTTGTCGGGTAAGTTCCGACGTGCACGAATGGCGTAACGACTGGAGAACTGTCTCGAGACACAGCTCGGTGAAAATACAGTAGCGGTGAAGATGCCGCTTACCTGCAGTTAGACGAAAAGACCCCAGGAGCTTTACTGCAACTTGGTATTGGCTATACGTGTTTGCTGCGTAGAATAGATGGGAGGATTTGAAGTATCGGTTTTGGCTGATATGGATCCGACAGTGAAATACCATTCTTTAAACGTGTATAGTCTAACCTGCGAGGCAAAAACTCGCGGAGACAGTATCTGGCGGGCAGTTTTAGTGGGGCGCTATCCTTCGGTTGATCAACATGAGTTGGTCGATCGAAGCCATAGCGCCTCCGGAGGTTTGATCACCTCGAAACAAATAAATTAGGGGGATTCGATGAAAATCGGATGGCAATCAGCTATATGCTGGAAAACCCGAGAATCCGAAAGTACTCCGACGTAAGTCGGAGTGAAAATCTTATCGGTGCGGACAACCAGCAGGAAAGACCTGTAGACTTCACAGAGGTCTTCAACTGAACGAACGGAGGTGCTTCTTGGAAGGCAAGGTAATGCAAATACTTGCGATGCATCGAGGAATTGATGTCGTGGTTGGGCTCATGCTCATGCCACTCGTCATCCTCGCTGCTACTAATCCACTTACGATTTACGATCATGGGCGCTGGCCAAGAAAGCCGTGACCGGATTGCTAGGTGGATGAAGCGGTACGTTTTGGTCTTCGCGGTAGTCGTGGCATACGCCTTCGCTACACTGCCGTGAACGTTTCGGGCCCATGACAAGGGGGTTAAACCTTGTCGTCTTTGTAAAGTCTACAAGTAATCCTCAGAGACTATACGCTGATCCGCCTTTGGCGGAAGATATAGTCCGATCTTACTGGCGACAGTAAGTCTTGCTATAATGAATAGCAAGAACCCAATGCATCTTAAAGCAATCGATGAGTACAAGAAAGATTTGAAGCTAACAAATATACAACGAGAAATACTCGTTGGACTTTTGTTGGGTGATGGTCACTTAGAAACTCAAAATCAAGGTAAGACATACCGATTGAAGGTAGAACATTCTGTAGCGCAACGCGAATACCTAGTGTGGATGTACGAGCACTTCAAAGAATGGACGCATGCAGCGCCTTCATTGAAAAGCAAAAATGGTAAGCCATTCAGTTGTTGGTTTACTACATACTCGCACCCAATCTTAAATAGGTATGCGAAGTTGTTTTACCGAGGGAGACAAAAGATTGTCCCCGAAAATCTGAGTGACTTCCTGACGCCACTTGGTTTGAGTGTTTGGTTTATGGATGATGGTTCGATTAAATCGAAACGTCACAGAACTTATAACATTCATACCGTTGGTTTCAAAAAGGAAGAACAGTATGTCTTGCAGAAAACATTGCTTGAAAGATTCAACATGCAAACAGCGCTTCATCGACAAAAAGGAAGATATTGGAGAATCTATATCCCTTCTGAATCAGTTTTAACTTTTCAGAAGCATGTTTCTCCCTACATCCTTCCTTCGATGCGCTATAAATTGGGGAACGCAAATGCCTAAAAAGTAACGGAGGAGTTCATTAAGGTTAGCTAAGCGCGAATGGAAACCGTGCTGATAGTGCAATGGCATAAGCTGGCTTAACTGTAAGACGTAATTGTCGAGCAGATACGAAAGTAGAACATAGTGAACCGACGGTCCGCATTAGACGCGGCCGAAGATTATCTGACAAAAGCTACCCTGGGGATAACAGGCTGGTACCGCCCAAGAGTTCATATCGACGGCGGTGTTCGGCACCTCGATAGACATGCCGAATGTCGAGGATAAAGCAGCTTATAACGAAGAAAGCCATGGTATAATTCGCGTTGTACAATGGTCAACATCGTGGGAAGCTACACAACAAAATATTGGCACAAGAATCTTATTCCTGTGAAAACCAAGATGCGACTGACGAAAGAGCAGTATGCTCTTATAGTTGGCACATTGCTTGGTGATGGCACGATGCGCATTGGTAAAAATGCACGTAATGCTAACTTGAAAATTGAACAGGGATTAGAGCAGAAAGAATATACGAAATACAAGTATTCAATCTTGAAGGATTTGGTTCTCACTGAACCAAAGATGAGTCTTAGGTATGATACACAAGGTAATCGCTATGCAAAATCATGGTGGTTCCGCACAGTGCGGCACCCATTGCTTACAGAAATCTATAATAGATTTTATACTGGCAACGGGTATCGAACTGGAAGAAAAATTGTACCACTTAACATCATACAAGATCTTAGCCCGCAGGTGCTTGCGGTGTGGATCATGGACGATGGGTCTTTCAATGGGGGGATAATTGACATTAGTACATATTCATTTGCTCAAGATGAGATATTAATTCTTGAGTAGGCAATATTTGAACGGTTTTGTATTCGGATGATTCATCACAAAGATCGAAATAAGGGGTTCAGAATGTATGCAAATAAATCTGAGACCAAAAAGCTCATCAATGTGATTAAACCATACATCGTATATCCGATGGAATATAAAATAGGTTGTGTGGCCCCGTAACGACTTATTGCTCTACAGTTTTGACTGATGAGCGAGAGATGGCGAAAGCACGGTATCTGATACCGCATGACATCGCCATAATACGCTGACGTTTTCCGATACAAGAAAACGAAGATATAGTCTGCGCCACTGGTAACAGTGGAAGTAATAGTGGTCGGCTCATCTTAGCGCGGGGGTGGAGAAGCTCCCAAGCGTTTGGCTGTTCGCCAATTAAAAAGATACGCGAGCTGGGTTCAGACCGTGAAGAGTACAGGCAGTAGGCAGTAGTGAGTAGGCAGTAGGAAGTTCCTAAAGCCCTCGTTTCTGTTTGCTATCTTCGCTTTTCGCAATCTGAATCCTCAGAGGAATTGTTAACAACCATGCCAGTAGAGTTATGAAAGTAATTTTACAGGCTATCATGGCGGTCGTGAATAGAGATATTTACGAACTAAAGTTAGTAAAATCGGTGAAACCCATTATGCTTGGGTAATACCGAGAGTTTTATCTTTAGATAAAATTTGTAGAGACTGTACACTAACCTTCTTGAAAAAGAAGATGATCCAGTCCATTCCACATAGTAATATGTGAAAAGAAGCGTGAGACAGGTTGGTCTCCTATCTACTGCAGGCGTTGATTATTGAGAGGATTTGTTTCTAGTAAAGTATTGCTACTTCAGGGAGTAATCCCTGATGACAATGCGGCTAATAACGGTGAAATCTTAACGAAATCTGGTACGTTGATAACTATCATTGTGGTTGGTCCTTCGATGATGGTACAATTACTTGAGGACCAGAAATTAATAAGACAATACCGTGGGAAGTCGTCAAAAAATTAAACATTAAAATGGATTGGTTAAAAGAAAATTGGTTCAAAATCGTGCTTGCGCTTTGTCTTGTAATAATAACTGCCAATTTGGTTGATTTATTGCAAGAATCTACGCGGTACGTTCGTGATTCCACGACACTTTTAACAAAATCGGTGATGTATAAGTTTTGATTGACCCCGTAACGACTGAGTCCGAAAGGACAAGATTTGTAGCTTACGAGCTATGAATAATACGCCGACACCCTATTCAGCAATGAAGGGTGAAGATATAGTCTGCACACGTGGTGACACGTGAATTATGTGACGAGAGGACCGAAATGAACTGACCTCTGGTGTGCGAGTTGTCCTACCAAGGGCATTGCTCGGTAGCTAAGTCGGGAAGGGATAATCTCTGAAAGCATCTAAGAGAGAAGCCCACCTCAAGATTAGTAATCGTTATAGACTCGTGAGAGATGATCACGTTGATAGGCACTAGGTGCAAGCATGGCAACATGTTCAGCCGAGGTGTACTAATAAGTCGATCCTATTAGGAAATGTGAAAACCACTAGCCCAAACTGCTTGAAAACAGGAAGCCTTGCTTCCAAATGCATCAGGAAGCAAGGCTTCCGGGCTCGTTTTCAAGCAGTTTGGGCAAAGCACAAAGCACAAAGGGACACAAAACTCCAAAGGGTGCGGTGCGAAGAATTCTTACTTCATATTGTAATGACGCTTGGAGGATCATTTTCTCCGAGGTCGTTCCTCGGCAGTAGCGGAGGTGCGACCTCTGCGTATTGGAGAAAATAGATGTGACAAGCGTCAAGAAAACTTGAAAATTAAAGAGTGGAAAGAATGCATGGGCATGTAGCTCAGAGGCTTCAGGAGCACCGAGCTGCCAACTCGGAGGTCGCCGGGAAAGCAGCCAGCCATGCCCACGAAACCGTGCGCTCATCGGTAGCTCAATTGGCAGAGCAGCGGAAGTTAATCCGTTGGTTACCGGTTCGAGTCCGGTCCGGTGAGCCACGCCTTTCCTTAGCACCTTGCGCCGAGCGGCGGCCAGACCTCCTTTCTCCGTTTTGGTTGAAGTACGGAGAAGTCTGTCCAGTGAACCCCAAATGGCCGTCCGCTCGGCCTTTCCCTTGCTGAGCGATCTCCAAACTCCCTTTCTGAGGGATGACTACATGGACGAGTCATCTGGGAGATCGCTCGGCTCCCCTCTTTAGTTTTCAAGCCGGTTGTGTTGCTTGTATTGAATCTTTTGTTCTGGTGATTTAACGGAGGGGTCACACCTGATCCCATTCCGAACTCAGAAGTTAAGCCCTCTAGTGCCGATGGTACTGCGCAAGCGGAAGAGTAGGTAGTCGCCAGAACAAAGTACTCGATCTTTTTTAAAAAACTCCTAATTGAGTATTTTTTGCGTTTCCAAAAATGTCTACAGTTGCTATCATTAAGTAATGGCGACAGATCCTAATTTCCAAAATGATAAAAACAGTTATTCTGATCAAAGAATTGTTCGTCCTGCAACCACGCCCGTAGAGACTTCAAGGAGTTTCAATTTACCGACACAGACAGTCTCGGTGAATCCCAAGTTGTCATGGACAGCAAAGCGTCAGTTTTCGTATTTAATATTATTCACAATAGTTGCTTCAGGTGTTGCGTATGGTGTCTATTTCCAACTCTCACCAAAGGCCACATGTTCTGATGGTATCAGAAACCAAGGAGAGACTGCTGTTGATTGCGGAGGAGCATGCGAGAGGGTATGCCAAAATGAAGTAGAAGATCTACGTATTCAATGGAGCAAGGTTTTTCCTTCTAATGAAGGTTCATATGACGTTGCAGCTCTCATCAGTAATCCCAATCTTATGTATGGGCTGAACAGTGTACATTATCGTTTCAAATTGTACGACTTAGAGAATAAATTGGTGGCAGAGCGAGACGGCATGACTTTCGTAAACCCGGGCGAACTTTTTGCTATATATGAACCGAACATTATGACAGGCGACAGAAGACCGGTTAGAGCATATGTTCAATTTGAAGACCCCGACTATGTGTTGCCATGGAGAAGGGCGGTTATTCCCGTGAGGCCCTTGCTTACGGTAAGTAACCCAAGTCTTAGGGTTGCTGTAAGTCCCGAGCTTGAGGCTCGGGTTGTCAACAAATCAATTGCTGATGCCGCAGGAGTACAGGCGATTGCTGTTCTGTTTGATAAAGACGAAATACCACTTGGAGTTAGGTCTACGTATTTGGATGTTATAAAGCGAAACGAGACAATCCCACTCACATTTTCATGGTCGATAATCCCTGAGGGTTCAACAGCTGCTGGAGCAGCTATATATCCACGTTCTTCAGCCGAAGGTATAAAGTAGCACAGTAAATTGTAAATAGTACATGGTATATAGGTTGCCCTAATTAATAATTTTCCTATTTACTATATACTATTTACTATATACTATTGAATCATGTCCGCATGGGGAAGATCACATCAGTTTGAATATTTTTTCGCCGTAATTACGGTTATAGTTTTAGCATCTCTTGGCACTTTTTATGTTAGAAAACCGGCTCCGACATGCAGTGATCAGATTCAAAATCAAGATGAGGAGGGTGTAGATTGTGGGGGCGCTTGTTTCAAGGTTTGCAAAAATCAGGCCGGGAGTATAATCATAAAATGGACAAAAGTGTTTCCTGTGAGAGAAGGCTTTGTTGATGTTGCAGCCCTTGTTTCTAACCCAAATCCAAGATATGAGCTCAAATATGTTCCGTATTCATTTCGAGTTTACGACAATGATCAGCGCTTAATAGCAGAAAGGAAAGGCGTAACTTTTATTCAAGCGGCGGAACAGTTTGTTATTTTCGAGCCACTCATTGATACCAATAAGCGAGAGGCTGATAAGGCATTTGTCACTTTAGAAGAACCTTATAGCGATGATTGGCGCATACAGGGCAATGTTCGTATTCCAGTTTTTGAAGTCAGAAACAAGGAAATTGCCAAGAGTCTCTTGCCTGTGTTAAATGCAATTATCAAGAATGCATCAACTTTCGACGCAAAAGACGTTCAAGTTATTGCAGTCCTCAATAATAGTTCCGGAAATGTTATAGGAGTTAGTGCCGCACAAATTCCACTAGTAACAAAAGTTTCTGAAAAACAGATTACATTAACTTGGCCGAATCAGTTTGTCGATGATATCACCTCATCAGAAATCTATTTTCACATTCCGCCAATCAGTGTAAAGTAGTGTTTGTGACATTATTAAACAGGCTAAGACAACTTGACTGGATACTCGTAGGTGCAGTAATACCCGTAATGTTTTTCGGATGGTTTACCATGAAGTCATTTACGGGTAGTGACTATTTTGCTCACCGGCAGATTGTCTGGATATTCATATCGTTTGTCGTTTTATTTATCTCTTCACAACTAGACTGGAGGTTTCTTAAACGTCCTTGGATATTGCTCATCTTGTATATTTTAGGAAATATCCTGTTGCTTGTTTTATTTGCTGCAGGGAGAGTAAAGGGCGCACAAAGTTGGTTTAATCTTGGAATTTTCGCAATCGAACCAGCGGACTTCATGAATCTTTTGCTTGTGATAATTCTCGCTAAATATTTTTCTCGAAGACACATTGAAATTGCAAACATAAGACACATCATTGTTTCCGGTTTATACATTTTAATTCCATTCTTACTGATTTTAGTTCAACCCAACTTTGGGTCTGCCATGATCTCGGTTGCAATATGGCTCGGAATGGTTCTGGTATCTGGCATTTCAAAAAAACACTTACTTATTGTTTTTGGACTCGCGACGGCGTCTTTTCTTATTTTATGGCTTTTTGTTTTTCAACAGTACCAGAAGAATAGAATTATAAACTTCCTTGATCCTATGCGTGACATAAAAGGGAGCGGGTATAATGCATTTCAGTCACAAATTGCGGTTGGTTCTGGCCAATTCCTTGGTAAGGGCGTTGGATTTGGTACACAGTCGAGACTTAAATTTTTACCCGAATACGAAACGGATTTCATTTTTGCGGCATTTGCTGAAGAGTGGGGATTTGTTGGTGTAATTATTCTTCTTATCTGTTTCAGCATTATTCTCTGGAGAATACTTGCCATATCTTATTTGGGCGCCACCAATTTTGAAGTGCTTTTTGGTATGGGGCTTGTGATCTTTTTCGTCACACATATTATTGTCAATCTCGGTATGAATATTGGCCTACTTCCGGTTACTGGAATTACCGTACCTTTTATGAGCTACGGTGGGTCTCATCTTCTGACTGAATTTATCGGTCTCGGGATTTTGATGAGCACAAAAAAATACGCGAGAGCGGCTCATCGTGATGACATGAAAAACGAATTTTTGGGTATCTAGACAGTAGGGGTGGGATCCCCGTTGCAAAGGTGGGACCTATGTGGCCATGGAATTTTTAGTAATGAAGCGCCCGCCGGGTATGCCCGGCGGGCGAGGATAGATGAAACCAGAAGTTTATCCGCAGGCTTTGATGCTGGTTTATTGCTTGCTCTGATTTATCACGAGATGTTGGAGACGATCTTGACTCCATCACATCCAAACTTCGGACAATGGATGGAACAGGGGGCCGTCGCTGCGCTTGTTTCATAGGCAAGCGGAGCCTTGCATACATTGCAGACGAATAGGCTCCAGCCAGCCCGCTTGAGTACCTCTATCATCTCACCACTGCAGGAGAGTGACCGATACACATCGCCTGCGGAACGCGCGGTGACATTTTGGTTCTTGGAGGCGCCAGTGGCGCCTCCAAGGGGTACGTTAGTCATAGTGTCCTCCTCGTACTCTGTTTTCATGCATATGTGCTTGACCCAGGTCAGCCTACAACTAAGATTGGTTTTTGTAAATGGTTTCTGTTTTAGTAAGCATCTGTTTGCTTGAGAACTCCTGAAGCACTCGTGTCCGCAATGCTTGAGCAAACCGCGCTCGTTCATTGGCATGTTCTATAAGTACACGAAGCTCTTTTGCCAATGCTTCGGGATCACCGACAGGCACAAGCAGTCCGTGTTCGTTGTGGGTGATAATATCTGTGGCACCCGGAATACGACTCGCGACGACCGCGCATTTTGCAAACCCCGCTTCAAGCAATACATAGGGGAGCCCCTCCTTGAGCGATGGCAGGGCAAAAATATCAAAAGCGGTCAGATAGTGTGATGCTTCTGGAACGAACCCCACCAGTGAAAAAATGTCTTCCACTTGTTCTTTCCGGATCAACTTCTCGAGCATAATCTTTTCTTCACCGCCACCGATCACACATACTACAAATTTCCTTCCATCTCGCTTCAAGATACCTGCCGCTCGCACGAGCGTGTCTAAACTTTTGTTTCGAGTGAGCTCGGCAATGGTGCCAATCCACGGAACGTCGGTTGGGAATCCGGGTTTTAGTTTTGCCCGAGCTTCGCTTTTGGATAGCAGTTCATAGGGTTGCAGGCTGTTATATACAAGGTGAATACGACTGCGACACCACGGAAAAGCGCGTGCGCGGGCATAGGTATTTTCTGAAATCATAATCACGGCATGACACAAGAGAAAAGTGGTCCAGGTGGCGAGTCGGATCAGAAGTTTTGAGATGGGATTTCGCTCTTCGTCCAAAGGCAAGCCGTGGGAGGTGAAGATAATTCTAGGCAGTAGGCAGTAGGCAGTAGGCAGTAGAAAATACAATGCTAGGGTTTTAATCGAGTATATGCGGGCAGCAAAGGCACCGACTCCACCCGCCTTGGAACTCGACAAGTGAATAATGTTTGGTTTTTCGCGGCAGAAAAGTTTGTAGAGTGCCCATGCTGCCCTTAGATCGGTCAAGAGGAATACATCGCGCATAAGCTCCGGCACAAAGACGGTACGAATCCTGGCCTCCTCCAGTTTTGATTTCAAAAGCCCGGGCGGCTCATTGCCTAAAACTCCTCCGCCACCGAAGGCGACAGAAATATCATATTCATTCCGGGGTAATGAAGTGGCCAGCTGGTAAGTATACTTCTGCGCCCCGTACCAGTTGGATTTGGTAATAACAAAAAGAATCTTTTTCATGACTGTCATGGCAGTATACAGGGGTGGAGAGCAATAGACAAGTAGTCTATTTTATGTCAATGTGTACATGGAAGCGGGCATCTCGTCCTAGGAGGTGAATGCCTATGTTTTTGAAGATTATCCGGCGTATTCTACAGATGGCTTTGTTTGTTGCTCTTGTGTATGCGACAAACGCCTACATGGCAATGCTTAACTATTGGGTGGACGTCCGTCAACTCAATGGCTTCATCGGGATAATCGTTTCCGGCGGACCAGTTCTTTTTCTCGCGGTTATCTTAATCGCGGGATGTCAGATCATAGAGTCTGCCCCGATGTCGCTGGGAAGACGATAGTTGCGCTGTCTGGCGAAGGAGTTGCCGCAACTCCGCTTCCCGGCAGCTTCTTCGTTTCTGTATTTTTACTTTATACTTTTAACTTTAAACTCGCACTGGCAACTTTGTGGCCAGTGCGCTACCATTCAAACCATGTTTAGACGACGTAATATTGAGCTTTTCACACTGATTTTTGGCGATATTGTGGCCATGATCGCAGCGCTTTGGTTAAGTTTGGGCCTAAGAAACTCAAGAGCTCCATCCGCCCCTATTTTCTATGAACATTTAACAGTTTTTATCCCAATTTTTATTCTATGGATTCTGGGTTTTATTGTTTACAATTTATATGGTAAGCGTACGGTTGCTTTTGAGCGAGATTTAGCACTTAATTTATTCAAGGCGCAACTTTTTAATAGTGGCATCGCGGCAGTTATATTCTATCTTATTCCGCAGGTTGGTATTGCTCCCAAAACAATACTTTTTATGGACCTTTTCCTGTCGTTTATTTTTCTTCTGGTATGGCGAACCCTACTTTCGCCGACATTCGATTCGAGAAAAACAGAACAGGTATTATTGCTAGGTGACAGTCCGGAGGCTCATGAATTGTCGAATGAGCTCACTCTAAATCCAAGATACGGTATCAAGATATATCGAGAAAGGGCAGTCAACAGGGATAATATTTATAGAACATTGAATAGCGATTCTTTTTCGTCTGTTATTTTTGATTTTAGGAATTCAATTGAACGTGGTGTTCTTTCAGATCTCGGAATAGTGTCTCTAATCAACTTGAGGTTTGTCGATATCAACAAGCTTTATGAGGACATCTTTGATAGGGTGCCGCTTTCACTTGTTAGGGATGACTGGTTTTTTGGCAATCTTTCAAAGAGAAATATGTCATACGACATGCTCAAGCGTCTGATTGACATTATTCTTGCCATGCTAATCGGAATTGTGTCACTTATATTTTATCCGTTAGTTTACATAGCAATTAAGATTGAGGATAAAGGTGAAGTCTTCATCCTTCAGGAGCGTATAGGCAAAGATAATAAACTTATAAAATTGTTGAAATTTCGCACGATGACCGTGAATGACAGTGGAGTCTGGGCAAAGCAAGGTAACGATTCCCGCGTGACAAAGGTGGGTAGATTCTTGCGTGCATCCCGAATTGACGAACTTCCGCAGATTTGGAGCGTACTCCGAGGCGAGCTTTCACTCATCGGTCCGCGGCCGGACATAATTGACTTAGGCAAAAAATTAGCATTAGATATTCCGTACTACACAGTTAGGAATATTATAAAGCCCGGTCTATCCGGTTGGGCGCAGATTAATCAAGATTCACCGCCGAGGTCTCTTGAAGAAACCAAGGAAAGACTTTCGTATGATTTTTACTACTTGAAACACCGATCTTTTTGGCTTGATTTGCGTATTGTGTTGCGCACCGTGAAGACACTGTTGTCTCGCTCGGGACTGTAGTTAGACTTAAACTTTTGACCTTTGACTTTTGACCTTTGACTGTGGGACACTGGTTTCAATGCGTTCGGTATGTGGGCATTTTGTCAAATGTTAAATGTCACATGTCAAATGCAAAATTTTCAAATATGAAAATTTTAATCACGGGGGCTGCAGGGTACATTGGCGGCATGCTAGCCGATCAGTTTTCGCTTGGGCCGGAGGTGGAAGAAATCGTATGTATTGATAAAGACCCGATTACTGATCTTCTTCGGGAGAACAAAAAAATAACCTGGATAAAAAATGACTTGTCCGAGGACGGCTGGCAGAAAGAAATTGAAAATAAAAAGATAGACGTAGCTATACACTGTGCATGGCAGATTCGCGATTTTTATATTCAATCAAGATTGCAAAAAAGGTGGAATGAGATCGGTTCGGAAAAGTTTTTTGATTTTGTTTTTGAAAACAAAATCAAAAAACTGATCCATTTCAGTACAGTATCTTCTTACGGTGCGCTCTCTAGTAATAGATTAGATCGTCCATTTATTGAAAACGATCCACAGCGCGAAGATGAATATAGATATGGTGTTCAAAAGAAGAGGGTGGAATTTTATTTAAAGAAAAAATTCAGCGGATCATCCAAGGAGACTCAAGTATTTATTGTTAGACCGACTACCATCACTGGTCCTCGCGAAAGATACATGATGGGCAAGCAGGGATTGCTTTATGTGCTCCGTGGAACTGAGACGTCCAAGAAAAGTGGAATGATGAATATGTTGAGGCATTTTTTGAAGTCAATGCCCGTGGCGAGCGATGACTGGTGTCGACAGTATATTCACGAAGACGATGTGACTGACATTGTTGGACTTTTGGCCTTCAGTAAAATTGCAGAAAAGTATGAAGTGTTCAATATTGCTCCGAAAGACATCATTCGAGCCAACGAAATGGCGGAGATTTTTGGCCGCAAAACTATGCGAGTTAAGCCATGGTTAGTAAGAATTATTTTTGATCTCGCTTGGGATTTCACATGGGGTAGAATCCCGACATCCCCCGGAGGTTGGAGATTTTTCTGTTTTCCAATTCCGGTCGATGGGAGTAAGATTACGAGCAAGTATAATTTTGAATACATGTACTCTTCGAAGGATGCGCTTACGAAGGACGAGGGGAGATATGCGTATGCGAAAAAAGCGGTAGATAGTAGTCAGTAGTTAGTAGTTGGCATAAATACAATTATGATCTAACAATGATAAATTTATGAATTAATTATGGTTGCTAACTGCTAGCTACCAACTACTAACTACTATTTATATTCATGCAAGACAAACAAATCGAAAAACTTATCAAAGAAGAAAAAGAAAGACAAAAAAAGGTCATTAACCTCATTGCTTCAGAGAACTACGTGTCACAAGATGTTTTAGACGCACTCGGTTCTGAATTGAATAATAAATACGCGGAAGGATACTCAGCCTTAAGATACTATGGAGGCAATGAAGTGGTGGATAAGGTTGAGAATCTTTGCAAAGAACGTGCCTTAAAAGCCTTTCATTTAGACCCGAAAAAGTGGGCCGTCAACGTCCAACCTCTTTCTGGTTCTCCGGCCAATCTGGCTGTGTATCTTGCGTTAGTCCCACTTGGAGAAAAGATAATGGGAATGTCATTGCCTCACGGTGGCCATCTCACGCACGGACAGAAAGTATCTATGACCGGTAAATGTTGGCAGCCAGTGTCATATGGAGTAGCAGAAGATACGGAGACACTGGATTATCGGGCACTGAAAGAACTCGCCAAAAAAGAGATGCCAAAGATAGTTGTGTGCGGGTATACGGCATATCCAAGAGTTGTCGACTTCAAAAAAATGCGCGCCGTAGCTGACGTTGCAAAGGCGTACCTCATGGTAGATATGTCTCACTTTGCAGGGCTTGTGGCCGGTGAAGTTTATCCATCACCATTCGAATATGCTGACGTTGTTACCTCCACTACCCACAAGACATTGCGTGGTCCAAGAGCCGCGATCATTTTCAGCAAAATAGACGATAGAGATTTACCGAAGAAAATAGATAAGGCGGTTTTCCCGGGACTTCAAGGCGGTCCGCACCTAAACCAGATTGCAGGCGTTGCAGTTGCTCTTGGAGAAGCTATGAAACCAGCATTCAAAAAATATGCTAAGCAAGTTGTGCTAAATACTCAAGCGCTTGCTGATGAACTTTCAAAACTCGGCTGGAGAATCGTGTCCGGTGGAACAGATTCGCACCTATGCCTCGTGGATACATGGATGAATGGGGCTGGTATCGGCGGCAAAGAGGCAAGTGACAGACTTGAGAAAAACGGAATCATAGTGAACAAAAACACAATTCCATTTGATGCTCGCACCCCAGTCGATCCATCAGGTATTCGTATTGGCATGGCCGCAGAGACGACACGTGGAGCAAAAGAAAAACAAGCACGTGATATTGCCCGTAATATTGACAGTATACTAAGAAAGTAGTACTATAGATACTGGTAATCGACGGTTGGGATACTGTACCCACGACTTCACATATATCGCAAAGGAGGCCCAAGAACATGGAGATTTTCTTCGAGCTCGCGCCAGATGTCATGACGGGGAAAGCTGGCTTTATCATGGGGACAGTCTGGGAACTGTGGGTGGCCAGATGCAAGCAGTTGACTATGAAGTATTTCCCGGAAATCCCCGAATCGGACATCGTTGTCAAGGCCATAACCTGCGTATGTCAGGTCGGTGGCGAGGCAATCGAGGTGAAGGCGCTCTGTACCATCGGCGAGGATGAATACGGCACCGGTACACCGTTCGAGCCGACAAAGGCTCAGCTCGCCAACTTCAGAGATGCCATCGGCAACGCCGTGAAGGACATCGCACAGATGAACATCGGCTATCGGCTGTGAATTACGAAACTAATTTTCCGTCGGTTTTGCGGCCATCACTAAAATCTCTCAGCCGTCTGAGTTTTTGAATCGTCACATCACACACAACACACGAAAGAAACGAGAATCGGTTTACACTAACACAAATGAAA
>JACRKE010000046.1 GCA_016215335.1 Candidatus Vogelbacteria bacterium
GTGTGATATATGTGACAATCTTTTGTAGGTTGGTTAGAATTTGTGGATACATGTGTGAAAGAAAGGCACCCTCATCGGGTGCCTTTCTAGTATGCGTCAATTTTTGTTAAAAGTACATTTCGTAATTCACAGCTCAAAGGAGGTGGTAGCGCCCACGGTAGATTCAATATAGGAACGTTCGCCGACAGGAACTGACATTCAACAGAGCGAAAGGGAGAGGTGCAACCTTGACCGAGCGCTTTCTGAAGTTCGTCGGCTTGCTGGCCGTGCTGGTATGTGTCCTAGCGACGCCAGCATTCGCCACCACGGACAATGCGTCGCCCGTCATGGGGACCGTCCGCGATGCCACGAACGACAACGCCATGAGTCCCGCTATCTACGCGGCTGCCGTCAAGATCGACACGCCACAGGTCGGCGCGAATTCGAAATTCTCGCCTTCCATAGGCTTCGCCCGCCAGTTCGAGACTGACACGCGTTCTCTTCTGGCGACAGCGACTGGAGCATTCTCGGGAAAGAATCTCTGCCTGCACGGCCAGGGTTCGACGATCGTCAACCCGCAACCGGCGAGAGACAATTTCTCGACGTCCGCTATCCTTGCAAACGCGCAGTGGGGAGAACTGATTCTCACGCGTACTTTGCAGCCCTCGGAAGAGGGCTCCAGCATCACCGTCACGCGGTGGAACATCTCCAAGAACCACGAGACCCGCTTCCATAAGCGTGAATAACGCAAGTCGAATCCCGGGCGGCCAGCAAAACATGACGCATCTTGCGTCGAGCTGGCCGCCCGCCCAATCAAGGCTCCCTAACACGGGGCTTTTATAGTGCAAAAAATCTATAGGACTATGGATAAAGGACACAGAAATGTGTTGCAATGTTTACCTAGAATCAAACTGTGGACAACCTGCTTGCATGTCTCATATAGTGTCCTTTATAATGAGGAAGGAAAAAGGACCTTGTTGTGATCGTAAAGTTAGCGAATACAGAAGCAGCTCATTCTCGCAAAGAGGTTTCACTAAAAGTTCTACGGAACAGCTAGTGTATGAGCAAGGAAGTTGTTGCTTTCTTTACACAGTACGAAGTGTAGTTCGGTCGTTTGTGCCAAGTACAAGAAAGGGCTCCACCTTTTCAGTATGAAACATGAAGGACAATAGCAGAGTAAAAATTATTATCGCTCTGCCATTCGAAACTGTGTACCACTCATTTCGAAGCGCCAAACATATATATGTGCGCTCATGAGTTAAGGTAAAAAAAGAATAATTTCCAGACCAGTTAATAAAGCGATCATAGGTGTGAAACTGTTTTCGGTCCCTAGGAGGATCGAAAAGGCGTGCGGTGTTTGTAAGTCAATCGAATGATTCACTTCCAACCCCTGCACGCCTTTTTTATTTTAATAAAAAAATAAGCTAGGTAAAATATGCAACAGAAGAGCCCCGATGTCGCGGAGTTCAGTTTTCTCCTGCGCCTTTCGGGGCTTGCTAATAAGGATTCGCATCAAGAAAGTCTCCTCTATCTACGTTTGCTCTTTCGCAAACGTCTTCGAAAACTGCCTTGAGCAGACGCCTTAGTGTCCTGGTGTCTGAAACAGGAATGTCTGTTCCAATAGGTGCGAACGCGAATCGACGATACTCCGGTTTGCCATCTATAATCGGGCCGATTTTCATCAAAACATCGACCCCGTGCTGACCGAATCGCCATGGCCTCCATCCGTGGCGCTCGAGGTGATCATAAAGAGCCGTGCCTCTGAATGCTGCGAGCGAAGGCAGTTCACCTTCCCTTGCTGACGTGATAAGCGATTGCATCGCCCTTGTTCCTTTCCCGCGACCTAATTTCCTCGTGGGTACTCCATACTAGGAAATGGAAGTACTCCTGTTGTGCGACCCTTTGAATATGACAAGTGCTGACAGTAACTGTTCTATATTTAATGAAACACTTAATAATCTTGTTTCGCAAGAAAGTTATGCACCGCCTCGCTAATCATTTGGTGCTATTTACAGATTACAACTAAAAATATAGGCTAATTATAGAAAGGACACTGACTTGAGACGATTAATGAGAAGGAGGCCGTCCCTTGCAAATCAAAGATAAATTCCATCGTATTATGAAGTGTACGTTCTGTGCGCTCTGTGACGCTCCGATTCCACTGCCCATTACCGACGCCGAAGCAGACGCAATGCATGGTAAGCCGAACAAGAATTGGCTATGCAAAACCTGCACGGCGCTCGCTTCGGGTTCGCTTACACCACAGGAAAAGCTGATGCTCGAGCGTGCCTCTGAGAAGGCCGTTGTTATCGGCGAGGACGGCGGCATCGACTGTCCAAATTGCACCTCTGACAAGCGTTTTGGCTACGAAATCAAGTTCGTCGGTGGGGTGCCACCTTATCGCGCGCTTGTCACGTGTACCAGGTGTCTATGCGCATTTGAGGTTCGCGATTCGAGCGAGCCGCTTGAGTCCATGGCGCCTGACGGCTTGATCCCATTCGTTTCAAAAGCGCTTACCGGCAGCGATTCAGAATGACGTGGAGGCATCTGCGCGTCGATCCAAGGGGCCAGCCACGAAGTGGCTGGCCCGCACTTTTATCACAAAATTGTATTCAGTAGAGTTTCACTCTATCGTAGAGTGAAACTCTACTGAAGTTGGCTAGGGCTCGGAGTTGTGAACAGTTACACAATCAAAAAATCGGCCGGGGCTTTACGCTCTCTACAGCCGATTCAAGTTTCGAGTACGAAACGCAGGGGTGGGTGAGTGACATTTATGACGGCACTCTGATTTCTATGCACTTGGGCTTCATGAAAGCGGCGAGCGATCTCGTCTCCAGCTTCCATTATGCCTTGATTGCGAGCCGCGAACAGATCGATTTCGTTTTCCTGAAGCATAACAGCTCTCATTCCGTACGATTCTCCAATGCTATTGCGCAGGCCGTATGCTCCCTGCATGGCGCGATGTTCTTTCGCTTCATCCGGATACAGTCCAATCCAGAAAGGAGTGTACGGTTCTTCTTTGATGCAGATTTCCCACACACCGAGTTTGTCAGTCTCTCTGGGATCGAAT
The DNA here is from genome assembly GCA_016215335.1 of Candidatus Vogelbacteria bacterium. GTDB lineage: Bacteria > Patescibacteriota > Minisyncoccia > Phycocordibacterales > JACRKE01 > JACRKE01. Next base: position 3,050 of record JACRKE010000046.1, read on the forward strand.
CCACGAAGCATGCGCTCGAGTGGCAGATCACTCCAAAAAGCGAACTGCTTGCAATAATGCGTCGTGCTTCCATCAGACAAAATTACGTTGCCTGATTCACTTACTCCAACTTCACGCAGGTCAGGCCACGGACCCCACCCGATGCCGAGGCCCATCCCGTTGACTACAGGGTGTTGGTCTACGACATCTCGTGCGTAGGCCGCAAGAAGTTCTAGGCCTTCGAAGTCTATCGTGCCTCTATGCTTTCTGCTTTTACGGCGCCAAAGATTCAGCTCTTCAAGGTGTGGCATTTCGCGGAAAACAGAAGCAAGATCGCTGAATGTGACCGGCCCCATGTCCGCTCGCAATTGGTGGCGCAGTTGTTGGCTACGCACAGCGAGCGGAAAACCCATCCTTGCGCGCACTTCGTCTCGCGGCTTTTCGGCTACGAGACTGTCAACAAACCGACTCAATCGTGGCTCGCTTTGGGTGTAAATGTAGCGCAAAATGCGAAACGTGAGTTCCGGCTTGAGCATTACCACCCGGAGCCAGTATCTACCCTGTCGTCTCTGTTCTTCATCAAAGAGGCCGGAGTACGAAGCTGGAAATTCGTCCATACGAGGCCTCCTTAGTATCTATTTTCTCGGTATGAGAAAATACCTGTTCCAGTCATGACATTACGCATTCAAAGTCATTGTGTCAATCAGGTTGATTTTGTTAGAAAGAGAGATTTTTCAAGCCTGTCCACCCAGTTGATCGCGTAAGCGATTCTTTCTCCTGCGTGTTTGTGATCAGAGATCCAATCGTTCTTTTCTCCACGTGTCATGCCGTTCAACTTTGTCGAAGTCATTTTGCTTGATTTGAAAATGTAGAACACGTTCCCCCCTTCGTCGCATATCTGGATCAGTCTTTTTAATTTTGGGATCTCGACCGTAATATAGTTTGCGCCACTTTTCATTTCGGGTGTCGTAGAACCTTGTGTAAACGAGATCGAATCTAGCGGGATTTTGTGCTTTTCTAAAATGTAGAGAATTGTTTTGAGTTTAGAGCGCATCTCACTCATGCGAGCCGGCATCTCTCCCTGAATTCCTTCAGGGCAAATCGTGTTGCTTTCTATAAAACTGTCTATTCTTCCTAAGGTTTCTATTTTATGCAGTATTTTGCGAAGCGTTAAATCGATATTTGGCAGTTTGTATTTTTTGTATATTTCGGCTTCAGAGACGTCCCCATCGCTAGATATCACTTCGTGTTCAGTCAAAAATAGACCCTTGACTTCTCTCTTCGCCATCATAAGTTCCGCGACATCATCGTATAGTGAAGATTCTACGTCGACAGAATTTTCTGGTCGCTTGAGAACCTCACTTAAATGTTCTCGAATTTGTAGAGCCACATCTTGTTCTTCAGCGGAGATTTCTTTTTGTGTGTCCATACTCATATCGTAAGTATACAACAATAGCGCATGCGTAATCTGTGCAAAACAAAAAAGTCGCCCTTGCTTTTTGATTAAAAAACTGTGAATGTAATGGGAGAAACCTTGTCAGAAATCAGAAATGAACAGGAGGAAGCGCATGGAAGCGGAGAAAAAACGGACCCGACTGGTTCTGGCAGAGAGTAATATCGACCTAGCCAAGAGCTTGGTTAGATTGCTCGAGATGTACTCCGACCAGATAGAGTGCGTCGAAGTTTGCCAGAATGGTGAGGCCGCGCTTGCGGCAGTTAAGGCTCATCGGCCCGATATACTGCTTACGGAAGACCGTCTGCCCATTCTTGACGGCCGCACGTTGGCAGGTATGTTGCGCACAACGTGCTACACGATCATTCTCTATAGCGAAGGGGAGATTGATCAAGACAGGACTATTCGCGTCTTCATGAATGCCGGCGCAAGCGACGCACTTCAAAAGCCCGTTGATGCCGCGGGCTTAGTCGTTTCGATTAGGAACGTGATGCAATGCCAGCGTCTTGAGCAATCTTACCCCGAGCTCATGAAGCGTGATGGTAAAGAAGCCCCTCGAGTGATCGTACTCTTTGGGGGAAAAGGTGGCGAGGGTGGCACTACGCTTGCCGTGAATATGGGAGCAATCTACGCCATGAGTGGAAAGTCGACTATATTGCTCGACTTTGATATCACAAACGGTGCGGCAGCGATAAACATGCTACCGTCGCAACCCACAAGAAATCTACTCACCCTGTTTGAAGAAGAGCCCCCTTGGACGGTGGACACCATCCTTGGGCACGTAGTGCAACATGAGAGCGGTTTGGTGCTTCTGGCCAGTCCCTCGCTTCCGGTCTACCGCGATCATTACAAGATTGAGCATTATCTGCAGGTGGTGCATCTGCTTCGCGAGTCGAGGAAGTACGAGATCATAATTGTGGATTTGCCCCACGAGTTGAATGACATAACAGCTGACTTGCCGGGAGTGGCTGATCGGATACTTCTCGTTGCGAGGCCAAATCTCAAGTCGCTTCAAAGTCTTTACACCATTTTGAGGTTGATGATCCAGCTCAATATACCGCGGGAACTGATTTCCGTGGTTTTGAATGAAGCGCTTCCGCCTCCCACAGAGCTGTGAATTACGAAATGTACTTTTAACAAAAATTGACGCATACTAGAAAGGCACCCGATGAGGGTGCCTTTCTTTCACACATGTATCCACAAATTCTAACCAACCTACAAAAGATTGTCACATATATCACACACAA
>JACRKE010000045.1 GCA_016215335.1 Candidatus Vogelbacteria bacterium
TGTGTGATATATGTGACAATCTTTTGTAGGTTGGTTAGAATTTGTGGATACATGTGTGAAAGAAAGGCACCCTCATCGGGTGCCTTTCTAGTATGCGTCAATTTTTGTTAAAAGTACATTTCGTAATTCACAGCTTCTAGAGCTCTAGCCATGGTTCCAAGGGTTCGTGCATAACCACTATGCCAGACTACGCTCGGCGGCGCGAACATTTCTCTGAGCCATTTTCCTGCCCTCTCCGCTTGAAGATATCCAAGATCAGTCAGGGGAACCTTATGGTCTGGTATACCGAGATGGGGCTCTCGTTCATTTGAATCGCGAAAGAAAGGTCCGCCGGTTTTCGACTTATTCCTAACTGACTCACCATGTCTCACGAGAATCAATCTGCCATCTTTCATTTGGATCTCCTTTGGTCAACGACTGAGAAAATCCCGTCTCTTGCAATGCTTGCCCATGTCACACGTATCGCATTTACCTCTTTGTTGTACGGCTGGTCGTAGAGCCAGTGTAGCCAACTCGGCTGCTGACAGCCGTTCCCTGCGGGATTTGGCCTGTCGTCAATGAGCACATGCGCGTCGACGAGTGTCTTGTCGCGGGTGAGTATTATACGCCGCACGAATTCAGGCCCGAGATACTTCTCCACCCACTCGTACTTTTCGGCTACGCAATTCTGCCACTCCTTGAGCGGTGCTGTGCAGATGAAAACTTCGCGCCCCTCAGAAGCGAGCTGCCGAATACCCTGGATTGCACCCTCGATCGGCTTCAGGTTTCGGAAAAATCCGGGCCGATTGGCAAGAGCGCGAATCTTACCCCGCACTTCCGTGGGGTAGTTGTACTGGACCTCGAACTCCTTGTGCGCCTCGTAGGGCAGGCGTTCGATTTCGGGCATATGCTCGGCCATAAGGTCTAGAACACCTTGTGTAAAATCCGCGAGTACTCCGTCCATGTCTACTAGAAATCTCATCTCTCCACTCCTTTGCTTTGGTAATCTACCTATTCAGTTGACGACGACCTTATCTGACTATAATTTATCGCTAGCGCATGTTTTATGCCCTGATTTGTTACAGTTTTGTCACAGTTAAATTCTTTAGGTCGCATTGTGCCTTAACTTGTGATATATTTCGGTGATTAATATGTGTAACAGTTTGTTACAAAATGTCTTAGAACCTATTTTCTCCAATGCACAGACGACTGTCCTCAATACTGAATGCACAGAGGACAGTCGTCGGAGAAAATGGTTTTATTACATTTCTTAATCCAAAGTATATGAAACAAAATAACGTATTCGAAATGCTTGGGATGAGCGCAGATGATGAAACCACGTACAGAACACTCGTAAACAATGGCCCAGCAACAATTACAGACCTCGCAAGAAAGACCGGACTGTTTCGCCAAGAACTGTACCGCTTGCTTCCGGCTTTAATAAAGCGAGGAATAATAAAGGAGGGTCCGAAAGGCAAACGCCGAATCTATGTGGCTGAATCACCCGATGTCTTGCTCAAAATTTATCGTGAAAATCAGAAAACAGTTGAGTATGAGCTGGAGCAGATGAAACATTGGTACCAGACGCAAGGCCAAAAGCCTATTGTCACTTACCGCGAAGGCAAAAATGCTCTCAAATATGCATACCATGACACTGTTACAAGTTTACCGAAGGGTGGAATGTATTTCCGCTATTCATCCAGAGACGAAGTTCACAGAGATGGTCATTACAAAAAGTTTCCAAGTGAAGAAGTCATGATAAGAGACGAGAAACAGTTGCAAAGGCTAATTATTACGAATGAGAAAGAGAAAAAATCCAAGCGTAATCTACTTGGACGCGATATAAGAGTTGTGCCGAAGGACTTTGATCTATTTGAGGATAATGTGGCTCAAATCATTTATGGAGATAAAGTGGCCATTATTGATATAAATACCGATACTGCTATTACGATTGAACATCCTGTCATCGCAAGATTCCAGGAGAAATTGTTTAGACTTTTGTTTAGATATTTAAAACCATAGCGTATTTAAAATTTTGGTGTATTATCGTACAATGTGATCATTAAACATTAGTCTTAATAAAATAAACATGACTCCAAAGGACCAAGGGGATTTAGAAAACAAAATCGAAGAGCTGACGAGTTCGCAGATATACAACAAAAAAGAGGTAAAACACCCTAATCTGGCGGACCTGGAGGAATTTCTTAAGACAAACTTCAAGTCGTTTTTCAATTTCTCGCTGTTAATCGCGGGTCTCGAAAAACATTCAAATCCGATAGGCGAAATGCCGATTGATAAACCGCTCGATATTCCACCCGACGAAAGAGGTGCTTTTGGTCCAGAAGTATCTAAAAAAATGGTTGAGGCTGTTTCAATTGCGGCAATGGAAATAAACAAAATAACGAGATCACATGTCGAGATCACTCCCGATGATATTGCGGTCGTAAACAGTGCAATAGCAGTGCAAGCGGAAAAAGTACGTGCTGTGTTGCCAGAGATTAAAACAGATGCGGAACGTGCCGGAGTAGAGCGAATGTGTTGCCAGAGAGTTAGACTTGTCGGAGACAAATTTGAGATTTACGAGGTATAAAATTGCTTTGTTAAAGCCGTGTGGTTGCCCTGGGGCAACCACACGGCTTTTGTATTTATTCTCTTTTCTAGTATCCTTGGATCATGTTTTTTACTCATGAACTTGAAGCTATGGGGGTACGTGAGCCAGGCGCCGCGCTCACGCACGGTATTGCTTGTATAGCTTTCGTGGTGGTTTCGATTCTGCTCATAATACGCGCCGCCGTACTCGGCGGCGCCTGGCACATTATAGGCGTCTCAATCTTTAGCATTACACTTATCTCTACCTACGCCATCTCAATGAGCTATCACCTTGTACCCTATCGTTCCTCCCGAGCGAAGGCAATTATGCAGCGTCTTGATCACGCTTTCATCTTTTTTTTAATTGCTGGAACATACACTCCGATATGTCTCACGATACTTCGTGGACCTTGGGGGTGGAGCTTACTCGCGACAGTGTGGGCAGTCGGAATTATAGGTTTTGTACTTAAAGCGTCCGGTCTTCATTTTCCAAACTGGCTTGGTCCGCTTATCTACATCTTACTTGGCTGGATGGCGGTCATTGCGATTGTTCCAATCTACTACGCACTCGGTTGGTCAGGCCTCGCTTGGCTCCTTGGAGGTGGCATCGCCTACACTTTAGGGGTGATCTTCTTCGTGCTTGACCGCCATATCCGTCGCACTAAATGGTGGGGCATGCACGAAATTTTCCACCTTTTCATAATGCTCGGTTCAGCACTCCACATAGTGCTAATCTGGAAATTCGTGCTCACGGGATAACTCGTAATCAATTTTGTTAAGATTCGTAAATACGAAAGTCGCGCGCATTCGTTCACTTATTTCGTTCTACACTGATATTATTACTCTATTTTAACTTACGATCGTATCTTACTCTAGAGTAACTATTTTCTGCCGTTTAGTTTTCCGCGAGAGTCCCTGTTTTGTTTGCACCTAGAATTTGTACGCAATCCGTTAATTTACGCTGCTTTAGCTCTTGTAAAAAATTTTCTGGTACTTTCCGATTAGCCACCCATACACTTCGTTGTGCGGGTGCAAATTCCATGTCGCGCAATACTCCTCGCAACCAATCACGGTCACGTCTGCGTGTCTCGGGGATATCATAAGATATAACCGTAGGAAACGTGGTTGGTTTTGCTACAAATGACCGCCTATCGTACACACAGACCTGTTTATTCCCTAGTGTTGTAATGTTCCAGAATGACTTCCTGCCGCGCTTTGATTTTGTAACTAACCCTTGAGATTCCAGAAGCGAGAGCAATTTATAAAACCGCTGTCGTTCCGCGTACATTTCCGCCCAGTCAGTTTTGAACCTTGGTGCTGGTGATAAATCACCGAGTCTTGCCCGTATTTTTTTATAAGAGGCCTCACGCGACGAGAAGAACGTATCACAAAGATCAACTGTAAACTCCGCCTGGCGTTGCAAGATACGCAACAATATTTCAGTAGCTGTTCCGCGCTTGTATTGTCGCTTATTTTTCTTGTGCTCTGACATTTGCAAATTAGTGCCTATCGCAAAGTTTGATTAATAAAGTTTAACATCGAACTAACGCGATCGAACAAACACAGTACGATAATTCAGTCACTCAATCTATTTACTCTAGTTTAATATACGATCGTATATAATACTAGAGTAATATTAAAATTCAAATACAGTAACATAAAGTTACCTAAAATATATTTCAAAAATTACGGTCAAAAAAGCCGACAACATCGTGCCGACTCTGGTGCGGGAGGAGGTGCGTCGCAATCGCCCTCCTCCCGCACTTTTCACCTCTTCACCGTGCCGACCATGCGCGGTTCTTGATCGCATCGGCTTCTGCCTGTCGCAGTCGGCCGACGCTGTCATTTACCTTAGCCTTGTCGATCAGGCGTATCATAGCATCTCGACGAGCTTGAGCCGCCGGAGAGTTTTCATCAATCTCTCCGGGACCAGAAATGAGCGACCTCGGGCCTTGGCTCTTGTTTACCTCCGCCGCCCGCGTCCGGCCGCTATCGTCCAAGCGTGGTCCAACCCAGCCATCTGACCACACTTCAACAATCAACGGAGCTCTAACACTCCCATGATTCTCCATCCACGAGCGAAGCGGACGATCCATGTCCGGACAGCGACCGTTCACATGTCCAAGCTCGCTCGTGTGTGTGCACCTTGAACTTGGCGCTACTCCCTCTACCGCAGCGGCGGCCAACTCCTTCAGATGCCCCTGCGGACCGTAGGCATCCTTCGCCAGCTCCGAGCGTAGGGCCGAGAGTCGGCGTAGACCATCTCGATAGCGTTCTATCGCCTCATTCTCGGTCATACGAATGTCATTCGGTAGATACGGCTTTCTGCCGACCCAGACAATGTGACCGAAACGAGTGGCCGAGACGTCACCGTTACGCGGAACGACAGCACCTTGCTGATCCCAGTATGGGTCAGGCTCTCTGTATGGTACTGCCGACCCCGAAGACAGCTTGTCGGCCGCTTCATAGCGCTGCATGTCGTTCTTGGCCTTGGCCGGCGGCTGATCGGGGCATACTCCATTCGTGTGCCCGAGATCGCCCGAGTGGGTGCACTCGCCCGGTCCGCGTGCCGCGAAGTCAATCTCCAGCACGCGAACCTTCTCCCACTCGATTGTGGTCGAGATGCCTGCCACACGATAACGCGTCTCGTTCGGCAATTGCGCCAGCCGCACGGGAACATTCGTGGCCAGGAATGACCGTAGCTCCGCCTTCCATCGCGCGAAGACGAGCTTCCCTTCCCGCGTCGGGTTCGAGGGGTCGTATCCAACAAGTCGTCCGTCCGCGGTGGACAGGAATGAATTGAACGACTCCTCGACCTCCTTTGCGAGCACGGCGTTCACGCGCGCGTGCGTTGCAAGGAGATCGTCCTCGAAGCTGGCGCCGTTCTGTTCGAGCTCGAGCATGGTCTTGACTCCGTTTCGACTTAACCGAAGCGGGATGTGCGCGTAGGTGCGGACGTTCAAGCGTCCAATGTGCACGAGTACGTCTGTGCTACATAGTGTGGCACCCTCCGATGCCTTTTCGCCTGCGATAGTCTTGCTACAGCAGACAGGCGTAATGGTGAACACTCGCCATCCGAGAATCGGAATGGGAGTTGAACTCCAGCCGGGCAGGATCTGTCGAACGTCCCATTTTCCCTCGGTTATGCCGGCAATGATGATGCCGTTATGCTGTCCTATTGCGACGAAGAACAGACATGGCAGAACAGCCCCGGCGAGAGCCAGTCTTGAAACCAGAGGTGTCGATGCCGGGAGAATTTTGCTAATTGCCGCCAGGGTAAAAAGAGCATACAGCGCGGCGAAGAGTGCAACGCTACGAGTTAAGGGCGCCAAAGCAAAAGTGTTCCATTCTTTGGTTCCCCAACTGACGAAGTAGAGAAGACTGGAAATCGCGATCAAGACGGCGCAGTGGAGGAAAAGCTCTGGCGTCGTCGTCACAGCATCCGTGCTCCCGTTTCCCTTCGCCCTGAAACTGCGCCACTGTCGCCTCACCCACCACTTGAGCTCATGCTTCCAAGTGGGCCCATTGAGCAAGAGCTTGTCCCTAACGCTCTTGGCCAGAGGATCGTGAGTCCTGCGTTCCAAACTGAGCCCCTCTGCAGCGGCCGCTTCCTTAGTGGCCGCAGCGTGATCTCGAAACTCCTGCTCAGAGCTGTGAATTACGAAATGTACTTTTAACAAAAATTGACGCATACTAGAAAGGCACCCGATGAGGGTGCCTTTCTTTCACACATGTATCCACAAATTCTAACCAACCTACAAAAGATTGTCACATATATCACACACAA
>JACRKE010000009.1 GCA_016215335.1 Candidatus Vogelbacteria bacterium
ATTTGTGTTAGTGTAAACCGATTCTCGTTTCTTTCGTGTGTTGTGTGTGATGTGACGATTCAAAAACTCAGACGGCTGAGAGATTTTAGTGATGGCCGCAAAACCGACGGAAAATTAGTTTCGTAATTCACAGCACGGAGGAGTACGCTCCAAGCGAACTTGAAGCGAAATTCAAGAGAGAGCTTCGCGTCCCATTGGTAGGCGTAATCCCGGACGATCGAGGAGTTGTTCTCGCGCTTGATAAGGGTATCCCACTTGCCTATTGGTCTCCACACAGCGAGTACACTGTCGCTGTCAGAAATCTGTGCGAACAGGTGCTCGAACAGAAATTGCCTGACGAGGAGGTCAAGAGGTCGCTAATGCAGCGTTTGTGGGATGCTCTCATTCCGGCCGGGCACTCAAGCCTTGACGGAATTAAGCCTCCTCAAAGGCACTAGATTTCCCTGATTGACTTCGATAGTACAAATCCACCTCGAATGCGGCACACTGCCGCATTCGAGGTGGGAAAGGTCGTTTGATGACGACTCAAGCATAATCCCCGACACGTGTGCGTCAGGGGATTTTCTAATTGTGACAGTTCAGACCTTTTTTACTGTGTCGCACAATTTGCATGTTATACTTGTTGCATGGGTCAAAATATCCAAGATTTAAAACAACAATTCCTCGAATATGTTGAGATTGAAAAAGGGCGCAGTTTGAAGACTGTTGAGAATTATGATCGTTATCTGAAAAGTTTTCTCACACAGGCCAAAATTTCAAAGCCGAATGACATTACCGACGATTCCGTCCGACAATTCAGGCTTTACATAAATCGCAAAGGACTCAAGAAAAATACTCAAAATTACCATCTTATAGCATTGCGTACTTTTCTGAAGTACTTGCTCCGTAACGATATTCCCTCTCTTGCACCCGATCGCATAGAGCTTGCAAAAGTCGGCGAGCGAAGCCTTGACCTTATCCGCGAAGATGAGCTCGAACGTTTGCTTGCCGGTCCTAAAGGTGAAGACCTGAAAAATCTGCGTGACAAAGCCATTCTCGAGCTTTTTTTCTCGACCGGCTTGCGTGTTTCGGAGCTCTGCTCGCTTACGATCGATCAAGTCGATCTTAATCGTGATGAATTTTCTGTTCGTGGAAAAGGGAGTAAAGTGCGCGTGGTGTTTCTGACCGATTCAGCCAAAAAAGCCATAAAAAAATATTTAGAAAAACGAGGCGATGCGAGCGAGGCATTATTTGTGGCTGTTCCAAGCAAGATAGGTACAAATAAAAAGAACAAATTTGTAACGCTGTCTACCCTAGAACCGCTCACTCCCCGCTCAGTTGAGAGAATCGTAAAACATTATGCAATTAAAGCTGGAATTTCTAAAAAAGTAACGCCGCACGTAATAAGACACAGCTTCGCTACCGACTTACTTTCAAATGGCGCTGATTTACGTTCAGTACAGGCGATGCTTGGACATTCAAATATTGCTACCACTCAGATTTATACCCACGTTACGGATAAGCAATTGCGTGAGGTGCATAAGGCTTTTCATTCACGAAGCCAGAAGTAAAAGATAAAAGGCACAAAACAACCCCGCTATGGCGGGGTTGTTTTGTGCTAAACAGTCCTAGAATTTACTGTGCAGGTGCTGGAGCTGGTGCTGGTGTTTCAGCTGGGGCTACCTCTGCTTCTATAGCTGGAGCTGCTACTGCCGCTGCTTGCTGTTCTGGAGCTACTGGAGCCGGGGTTGCATCACCGCCCCTTGAAGCTGCCCACCAGATTATCAAAAGCACCACTATAACAACTACGATAATCCAAACTGTTGCATTTCCTTTTTTGAACATGTGAGATGTCGTAAACTATTAATAAGCCTATTCTACACAATAGTGCCTAAAATTCAATGTGGATTAAGAATTATTCTACACCGTGCTTCTTTCTGATCGCGCCAATTTCTTCAGCCTCAATTCCCTCTTTCTTCTCTTTTCCTTTATTCGCAAGCCTTTGAAGCTCCTGAATTGGCACTTCGTTTAGCAATAATGTTTTGTTTTCAAGATAATCTCTCGTGTTTAAATCAGGGTTGTCAAGTACTTCTTCCATTAGGGCGTTTAATATGAGACCGATTTTAGGTCCCGGTTTTTGCTTGGTGTTTTCCATTATCTTTGTTCCATCAATTTTTAGCATTTGAACAGTTACAGGCGAACGCATCGCCTCTTCAATCATCGCCTCATACTTGCGGAGTCTGTAGGGGGCTTCTTTCGGTCGTCCTGTACCGATTCTGTCACACGCACGAAGTTTCATCAGGTCCCATACGTTTTCCGGACCTACATTTCGAACGATTCTGCGCACGGCCGAAAGCGTTATTTTGTCCACATCAGAAAAAAACAGGTGGTATCTGACCAGTTTTGTAATTTTGTCAGATATATCTCTGGAAAATTTAAGGCGCGCCATAATCTTTGCCGTCATTTTAGCCCCTACCACATCGTGTCCGTGAAAAGTCCAGATGTTCCGTTTGGTATCTCTTTGTCTTGTTTTTGGCTTTGCAACATCATGGAGAAGTGCCGCCAGTCTCACATGAAACGGCCATCCCCTGTTTATTGCATGATTAAGCGAACGTAGATTATGCTCCCAGACATCGTAAATATGTTCCCCTCTCTGTTCTATTCCGAGCCCATCCTCAAGCTCGGGGATAATGTATTTCATAAGTCCAAGCAAGTGGCATATTTGGAGCGCCGGCATAGCGTTATCACACATGATTATCTTACCCAACTCCTCCTGAATCCTCTCTGCTGAAATGTGTTCAAGTAGATGAGCATTTCGCAGAATTGCCTCGTTCGTTTCAGATTCAATGGCAAAACCAAGTTGCGCGGAAAGTCTTACTGCGCGCAACATTCTAAGAGCATCCTCACTAAATCTGGCATCCGGCTCGCCGACGGCACGTATAAGTTTGTCCTTTATGTCACATTGGCCTTTGTACAGGTCAATCAACTGTCCTTTAGAAACGCTATAAGCTAAGGCATTTATTGTGAAATCACGACGCCCTAGGTCATCCTCAAGCCTGTTACTAAAGGCCACATGATCTGGGTGACGAAAATCAGAATATTTGCTTTCTAGTCTGTATGGCGTTATTTCAACCACGTTCTTTTCGTCTATTTCACGTGAACCATCCTCTGCTGTTTCTGATGAAACACATGCCTCTGGTTCACGTGTAACGTGCGTGTCTAGTCCTTTGTCTATTACAACACCTACAGTACCAAATTTGTTTGTGTAATATGTATGAGGATAAAGAGCTTGAATCTGTTCAGGCTTAGCATTTGTAGTGATATCCCAATCATTTGGTTCACGTGAAAGCAGCAGGTCACGTACACACCCGCCTACCAGATACGCCTCAAAACCACCTTTTTCAAGGGTTTCGGCTGTTTGACGTATTTTTTGTGGAATTGGTAACTTTTCCATAGCTATTTTCTAATTCTAAATTCTTATTTGGTCTTACACTTTCACGTGTAACTACTTGCTTGTGTTTCTTAAGAAACGTTACACGTGAGCTATTTTACTTGTGGTGGGCACGGGGAGAGTCGAACTCCCATGTCTTACGACACACGCTTCTGAGACGTGCGCGGCTACCAATTACGCCACGTGCCCGACGCACACAGTATAGCCTATTATTGTCTACTAGGCATTATCTATGAACAATCAGCTTTGAAATATTGTTGTGATTCGAAGCAAATTGATATATAATTATTAACATGATTGCTTGCACGAAATGCAAAAAACTAAGACCTTTAAACAGTTTTAATTTCAAGAATGAACGTTTGAGTCTTCGACATAAACAATGCAAGTATTGCACACGAAAGGCACTGAGGGCGCATTACAGGGAAAATAGGGAGTACTACCTTAGAAAAACGCTGAAACGAAACAAGGGAATTAGGATTGAAGTTAATGAATTCGTTCGCAATTACTTGAATGAACATCCTTGTGTAGATTGTAGAGAATCTGACGCGACTGTGCTAGAATTTGACCACAGAGGCGACGTGCTTAAAATTAAAGCAGTCTCGACACTCATAGGAGTTCGTAGTTCGATTGAGAAGGTTAAAGCAGAAATAGACAAGTGTGATGTAAGGTGTGCAAATTGTCATAGGAGAAAAACAGCAAAAGATTTTGGTTGGCAGAAAAGTATTATTGCCCCCGTATCTTAACGGATAAAGTCCTGGTCTTCGAAACCAGTTATGGGGGTCCGATTCCCTCCGGGGGCACATGCTAATATGTTCAAGAAAATACTAAACTATTTCGACAAGCTTGAAGATCGGGTGAGAGGATCTTTAAGTCATCACCCGATTCCGTACAGCATTATCGGTGCGCTTGCAATTATTGTGTTTTGGGACGGTGTCTCTCAAATTATGAGTGAAATAGAACTGCTGCAAGGTTTTTGGGGAGGCGTGATATTGGTTTCCGTAAGCATTGTTGTGGCTCTGCTAACTGGCGTTTTCGTGTCATTCTTCGTAGGGGATACCATTATTATTTCAGGGTTGAAAGGAGAGAAGAAATTGATTGATAAAACGGAAAGTGAGATTGAAGCCGAAGAGGGGGAGGTAAGAAAACTCGGCATTGAAATAAGAGACGAGTTGTCAGATCTCAAAAAGGTGGAGGCGAAACTCGATATGATAGAAGGAAAGGTAGATAAGATAGAACTGGAGTTGAAGTAATGATTGATTTACGATAGATTGGTGTACTGTTTGATTTAAATAAATACTGCGGGCATCGTTTACCGGTAGGACGCGTCCTTGCCAAGGACGAGGAGGGAGTTCAATTCTCCCTGCCCGCACAGGAGAGCTGACACTATTGTTGTGTTAAAAATGTGGATAACTCTGTGGATGATGTGCATAAAAGACACAACATACGGCTATAAACGAGTGAAAAACGTCCTAAATGACCTTTGTGGATAAAAGAACAGAGAAGAGAAAAACAGGGGATTTGGGTGAAAATCTAGCAGCAATTTGGCTAGAAAAAAGGGGATTTAGAATACTCGCGCGGAACTATCTTCTAAAGTATGGCGAGCTTGATATCGTGGCCGAAAAAGACAAAGTTATTCATTTTGTTGAAGTTAAGTCCGTGAAGAGATTCATCGGACAAAAGGCGAGCGATGATGAATATGAGGCGGAAGAGAACGTGCATCCATGGAAACTAAAGCGTCTTTATACGACAATTAGTATTTTTCTAGAGAATAACAAGCTAGACGAGCGCGACTGGCAACTTGATATCATTGTAGCCGAGCTAGATGACGAGCGTAATGAGGGGAGAGTGCGAATTTTGGAGGACGTTGGCTAAAATTGACTGAATCAGTGTGGTATACTTTTGTCATGCAAAATCAAGCACTAAATAATATTCGCGAAGACGAAGACAGTCTGGAAGCAAAAGAGCTTGACCTTAAGTTGGAAACCGTTGAACATTCATATACTGACATAGACGGAGAGCCTATGTTTTCTATAAAAGCGGAGCTAGAGCCTGCTCCGTTTGCCACACCAGAACGCAGGGTAATGCGCCTGCGGCGGTTGACCATAATCGACCCAAATACTTTAAAACAGTGTGAGCTCGCAGAAGTTTTACCTATGGCCTATGGATCATCGAGTAACACGCCGGTATTCATTGTTCCTCCTGTTGAAGAAGGGAGTTACGAGGTGGGTGCATCTGGAATGTATAAAGATGAACAGATTGCTATGTATATCCCACTATTCGATCCTGCTTTTATCGGGGTGTTGTTCCACGAGTTTGGACATGCAGTGCAGTCAAAAGATCCAAGAATGAAGGACTTGTATTCTCTCTATATTCAATCGCAAGATCCATTTGCCCATAGCCCTAACGCTCCAAGCGGTACGTTTATTGAATCGATAATAAAGAATACAATCGATTCAAGTGAAATATTGAAACTAAATCAACAATACGCCCCATACATGAAGGCAATTCGAGAAATTGAAGGTATTTACGAGGATTCAATTCAGATAGACTCAGAGATTGGGGCATTAAAAAACTTGAGGTATTCTGTCGATTTTAGCGGAGAGATGGGTACCGTATATTTGGCGGGCATAGCACACGATATAAATGAAAAACGAAAAGAAGAAGACGTAATTCATAGCAAATTGTTCGAAAAACAGATGGAGTTGTTTGAAATTGGTAAAAAATGTGGAATCGAAAAAGTTTCAAATTGGCCTCACAGAATTATGGAGCGTAATGCGAACACACAGGCTTTCAGGACGATAAGAATACTCAAACACAGATTTGGAATTAATATTGGTGGTGAATATGTTAACCGCAGACACGGAACTGAAGAAGCAACGACCATTACTGGTTTTCTAAAAAATGGTGTTTATAACGGATGGCACGGGGCAGTTCGTGCCCAGCTTGCCCATGAGGATACTCTGACTGGAAAAATAAGGATGCCCAGAATAACAAAGGATATTTTAGAATCATAAGATGGTGTTGGCTAAAAGTTGGCTTTGTATGTTACTATTACAAAACTACGGGGCGTAGTATACCGGTAGTACGAGTGCTTTGGGAGCATTTAGACCGGGTTCAATTCCCGGCGCCCCGAAAAATTGAGGTGAGCTCGCGAGCCGAGGTTTTTCGGGGCGAGCAAGCAAACTGCTTTGCTTGCGTCTGGGAATTGAAAAGCGTAACATTATTGTATTAGTAAATACAATGGCGAGCTGGGGTCGAGAAATTTTATGAGCGACGGCGAGTAAAATATTCGTGACCAATTCCCGGCGCCCCGAAAAAGAGTTTTACGAGAGTGCTTTTTTAACAGAAGTTTCACATGGTTAAGAAAAATTTTCTCTACATTCGAGGTAATCCTGGGGTAGGGAAGATTACTGTGGCTCGTGTGCTCCAGAAGCAGATGGGCTGGAAACTTTTCTGGTTCCACGATCTCAAAAATGCGATTTACAATATTGTGCAAGAACACAGGATCCCACGCCTTATGGATGAGGTGACCGTTCCCGTGGTGCGTTATATGCTTGAGAAAGGTGAGAATATAATATATGTCAGGCCTTCACCGGATTTGAAAACAGTTGAAAATATACGAGAAGCAGTACAGGCGTATCCAGAGTACACTTTTCATGTCGTGCAACTCACAGCCCCGTATGATGTTTTGCATGAAAGAGTTATCTCTCGTGAAGACCCTTACCGCATTACGAACAAGAAAGACCTTGATGCCTACATGGGCGAGCGAGCCATGAGCTCGATCGATGATGAACATTGTGTCGCAACAGAAGGGAAGACCGCGGAAGATGTAGCGATGACGATTATGCGCATTATTGGTTTGCAATAGCAGATTTAGAATGTATGGAAAACCAAGAAGCGCAAAGTGGGGAAGATCCGAGAGAATTCTTCAAAAAATTGTATTTTAAGGGTGCCTCGCCCGAACATGGCCAACAGTTCGGTGCCTCGGAGATTTTTGACGCACCCATTGTCGCTGACCTGTTTGTTGAGAATGGTAAGCCGGAGAGCGTTTCGGAATACCGTTGGGACGACCTCACGACAAGATGGGTGCTCGGGCAACTTTCAAAAGACGAACTTCAGATTATGGAAGACCTTTTCACCGATTTTGTTGATCGAACCCATACACCACTTCATAATCCAAACGACGGGGCGTTTTCAGTTAGTAAATAATCTTCCATGATTCGGATCTTTCGAGTGCCCTTTTTGTAAGTTTGCGCAGATTTGGCCGTTATGATACTGTAATACAAAATATTACAAACTAATCACAACAAAAATATGCGACAAATAATGAATATATCAATGCCGCCCGAACTTATGAAAATTGTTGAGGTTCGGGTCAAAGAAGGAAAGTTTGCCACGGTGTCCGAGTATGTACGACATTTAATCCGACTTGAAAATACGGAAAAGCTAGCGCGTGAGCTCGAGGAGGATAGAAAGCAGTTTGAAGCAGGAAAGTACAAAGTACTCAAAAGTTTAAGAGATCTAAGATAGTAAAATGGAAATTCGCTATCGAAGTCGTTTTGAGCGAGACTTTAAAAAATTAGACAAGGAAGCAAAAAGAATCGCGTCTGAAAGAATAGAAATATTTTAGAATAACCCTTTTGACTCAAGATTAAAGACACACAAACTAAGCGGTGATCTTAATCTTTATTGGGCGTTCTCAATAAGTTTTTCAGTGCGTCTGATTTTTCGCTTTGTTGACGAAAAAACCGTCGAATTCTATCGCATCGGCGACCACGATGTATATGAATAAATTATAGGGTATATGTATAAGGCACTTGAATATCTAGATAGTCGAAAAATTAAATACATACTTTACGAACACGAAGCAGTTTTTACTTGCGAGGCGGCCGACAGAGTTTGCGCCATGATTCCGGGCACAATGTGCAAAAATCTTTTTTTAACAGACAGAAAGAGCGGAAAGTTTTATTTAGTCACACTGCCGGTAACTAAAAGGCTTGATATAAAAGCGCTTACAAAGAGACTTGCTGAAAGTTCGATGCGCTTTGGAAACTCAGAAGAGCTAATGGCAAAGCTTGGACTTTTACCGGGGTCTGTTTCGCCACTCGGACTTATAAACAACAAAGATAACGACGTGACGTTTATTCTCGACAGCGAGATAGGGGAGGCTGAAACAGTTTCAATTCATCCAAATGTAAACACGGCTTCCCTCACTATCTCGAAGGATAACTTTCGTAAAATGTACGAGGGTTTTAAGAATAGATACTCAGTTCTCGATTTGTAGACAAATTTTTTAACTCTTGTTACTATAATATTCGCTAAAGGCAACCCGTTCTCGCGCAGTCATGGTGCTGTTTGACAGAATTACGCCTGCCAGAACACCATCTAAAACTGCATCTATGCGTAACGTGAAGTGGGCATCGTGTCCTGCTTCTCTCTGGTTGCTAAGCCAAGAAAGGCCCGGCGGTCCTTGGACCGCCGGACCACCCCTATTATTATGGGTTTTAGTACTTAATTGACATTGACTTTATCTTATTGTATTTTAGAGGCTGGAAAACTCGAGAAGCCTCGAGTTAGAGATTGGGTCTTTGACAATCTCTTCACTAATACAAAATAGGCACCAACAAGGGTTTACATTACTTACATTCGGGTATACGCCCACAACACCTTGAAAGGGGTGAGTCGAGTGAAAACATTCTTGAACTGGTTGGAGCGCGTGTGGATAGTTATCCGCGTGTTCCTGGCTGCTACGGACGACATTGTCTCTGAGCTGTGAATTACGAAACTAATTTTCCGTCGGTTTTGCGGCCATCACTAAAATCTCTCAGCCGTCTGAGTTTTTGAATCGTCACATCACACACAACACACGAAAGAAACGAGAATCGGTTTACACTAACACAAATGAAAGC
>JACRKE010000003.1 GCA_016215335.1 Candidatus Vogelbacteria bacterium
CTTTCATTTGTGTTAGTGTAAACCGATTCTCGTTTCTTTCGTGTGTTGTGTGTGATGTGACGATTCAAAAACTCAGACGGCTGAGAGATTTTAGTGATGGCCGCAAAACCGACGGAAAATTAGTTTCGTAATTCACAGCACATGGTATTTCAGGGTCGGATTCGCAAGCCCAACGTGATTGTCGAGAAGGAGTTCTCGAGCGCGATGGACTTCGGGCGAGCGATCACCGCCTTCGCCGCAATGCAGAGCGGCGTGAGAGACATCGGCCACGTGAGTTTCCTGTTTACGAGAGACCCCGGCCTGCCAGTGCCGAATCTGCCTGACGGTCTCGGGCCCGATACGTGGCTCGTGATCGAGGACATGGAGCTTCTGGAACCAAAGGCCAAGTAGACAGAGCTTCCTGCACAGTACAACCCACATTCACTTCGACTCCCTAGGGGAGGCGGTCGGAGTGAAATCGAACGCTTCCCCTAGGAACAAAGTCGACCAGCCCACGCTGGCCGTTTTTGTTTCTTGTTTGTTTCGCTTAACTTTTTTCCTTAGCTCGTAACTGCTCATAAACGTGAGTGCGGTCTACGCAGGACTGTCTTTGGATGTAACCCGACAGAAGACAGTTTTATGTAGAGCCGTGTGTTCCTCGATCTTGTGATCAGTTACCTTAACTTATGTTTACTTGTCTTAGGATTCGGGTTGGGTTCTTCACCCCACAAGATTACTCCTCTTCCGTCCATACGATATGCTTAACAACGGTTTTCTTTGAAATTTTGGGAGACCCATGAAATTGATTCGCAACTTTATTCGTATCTTAGTGCCTCAATGGGATTGAGGGCCGCGGCGCTCTTTGCAGGGTAGTAACCGAAAACGATTCCGATAAATGCGGCTACGCCAAATGCTAGAAGTACTGACCACAAAGTCACACTTGTCTGCACCAGGCCAGTTAGAGTTACAAGATAGGCGATAAGCCAGCCAAGTGCGATGCCGATCGCGCCACCTACGAATGTGATAACGACAGCCTCCGCTAAAAATTGCAGACTAATGTCTCGACGCTTTGCTCCGATTGCCTTACGAAGCCCGATTTCGCGAGTGCGTTCTGTTACGGTAGTGAGCATCATATTCATGATTCCGATTCCGCCTACAAGCAGTGATATCCCTGCAATTGATGCTAGAAACATCGTAAATGTATTTACAACCGTGGAAAGGGTTCCAAGAATATCTTCTTGTGAAATTATTGAGAAATCAGGTTCACTAACTCTGTGCGATACAGTCAACTCGTCCGTAATCAGATTTTTGATATCGCTCATCTGATTTTTATCAGCCACGCTTACAAGAATAGTGGAAACGTAATCGCTACTAGTTAAGATCTTCTGCATTGTGGGTAATGTAACTGTGACCATATCGTCAGGTCCCGAGAAACCCATACCCCCTTTTTTCAGAAAGACACCTGTAACCATAAAATTTGCCCCACCTATTCTTATATTTTTACCAATAGGATCTTCTTCTCCGAAAAGATCCGTGGCAACCGTTGCACCCAAGATCGCATGCCGACTATAGCCTCTGTTGTCTACATCGGAGAAGAACGAACCATTCGACATCGAAATATTTCTAACGGTTATGAAATCAGGAGTAACTCCGTTTACAGTTGTATTGGTATTGTTTCCCGTAGACGCTGTTACTTGGAAACGTCTAGATAGTTCAGCCGATACAGCAGCTACGCCGTCAATATTTTTCACTATGCTGACATCTTCGTTTTTTAAAGTTTGAGCAGATCCTCTTCCCGCAGAAACGATTCCTCGACCGGGCTGAACGATGCCAGGCATGATAGTTAGAAGATTTGAGCCGAGGCTTTCAATACTTGATTGAATAGACATTTTTGCTCCTTGACCAATCGAGATCATGGCAATTACCGAGCTTATTCCAATTACGATTCCAAGCATCGTAAGACCAGTGCGAACCTTATTCGCAGATAGGGCCGAGTATGTTTCTTCTAGGATATCAATTAGATTCATTTTAAAATTACAAATTGACAATTGAAAATTATCTTTTAATTTTGCGGCGTGCATGAGCCTTCGAATCACTTAAAATCATCCCATCCTTTATATGAATTATTCTTTCCGCATGTTCCGCTACGTCATGCTCGTGTGTAATTAGAATAATAGTTCGTCCGAAGTCCTCGTTTAGTTTCTGAAAGGTCCCGAGCACAATGTCTCCGGTCTTTGAGTCCAGGTTTCCAGTCGGCTCGTCGGCTAGAATGATAGTCGGATCGTTTACAAGTGCGCGAGCAATAGCAACTCTTTGGATCTGTCCTCCAGAAAGCTGATTTGATTTATGATTGAAGTGTGTCTCGTCCATACCGGCATCCTTCAGTGCCTTCTTTGCTCTCTTTTCTCTGGTTTCGTGTGGAACTCCGTCGTACACAAGGGGGAGCATTACATTGCGGAGAACGGTGGTGCGCGGAAGAAGATTAAATGCCTGAAATACGAAACCTATTTTTTCACGGCGAATATCGGCAAGCTCATCCTCAGTCATAAAGGATATATCCTTTCCGTTTAAAAGGTATGTGCCGTTTGAGGGGGAGTCAAGTGCTCCTAAAATATGCATGAGCGTCGATTTGCCAGATCCAGAAGGTCCCATGATGGCCACAAACTCTCCGTCCTCTATCGTAAATGTCACTCCGCGGAGAGCTTCAAAAGTAATGTCACCATTTACGTATGTCTTCGATATATTTTGAACTTCAATCATCTGATTATTCAGCCCTAGTGGGAGAAGGTGTGGATTTTGTGGCTCCGCCAGTTCCAGGGCCTTGTTGTCGTGAACCTCCTCCAGTTTGAAATGTTCTATTTCCACTTCCA
Source organism: Candidatus Vogelbacteria bacterium (assembly GCA_016215335.1). Classification (GTDB taxonomy): domain Bacteria; phylum Patescibacteriota; class Minisyncoccia; order Phycocordibacterales; family JACRKE01; genus JACRKE01. The sequence goes on from JACRKE010000003.1 coordinate 2,850, forward strand.
CCTATGTTGCCAAAAAGGCTTGGGGCTTGTTGGGTTGTAATTGCACCACTCGTTGGTGTAATAGTTCGCACTACAATTTGATCACCTTCCTTTAGGCCCGATATAATTTCAGTGTCTATATCTCCTGCGAGTCCCGTCTCTATAAAAGTTGCAGTAGGGAGAGTGGTAAGAGACACTGCTTGGACGTTACGATTTTGAGGTATTACGACCTGAGGTGTAACCAGTTCAACATATTTTCTGTTGCCCCTGCTTTTAATTGCGGTTGTTGGGATGACTAAGACGTCTTTTCTGGTACTCGTAATAATTTTTGCACTCGCGCTCATATTTGTTTTAATTCTAGTGTCTTGAGTATCTAGACTTAATTTAACTGTGTAGGTCACAACTCCTTGAGACACTGTTCCTATCGAATCCACTGATTGCACAACTCCGTCGACGGTGAGATTAGGGATTGCATCAAATGTAAGTTCAGCTTTTTTACCAGCCGATACTCCTGTCAAATCGACTTCATTCAATATTACTTCCACAATCTTATTCATCGACACCATCGTTGCTGCTGCTGAACCAGTGGAAGCAGTGTCCCCCTTTTTTAGATTTATTTTTGCAACGACTCCACCGAAAGGTGCTCGGACATAGTAATCGTCCAGATTTTGCTTAGCGTCGAGTAATGAGTTCTCGCGTTGCTTAATGGTAAGATCTGCTGATTTAATATCGAGTGAGTCAGCTCCATCGCGCAATTTTTGAAGTGATTGTGTATTTTCTGTAATTGTTCTTTCTGCATTCGTGATGGCATCCATTTCACTATCAATTGCCTGATTTGCTGAAAGTAGAGTACTGAGATGAGTATTAGTTTTCGAAGTGTATCCGTTCAACGTAAGTAGATGTGTGTCTGATGTCGTGTTTGGTTTTATGTTTCTGTCCGTGAGCTCATTTTTGTAAAGCTGGATTAGGTTGTTTGTACTTTTTACAGCTTCTGCGATATCACGAGTAGCATTGTACGATTCAGTTATCAGATTCGTAATTTCATTTGGAGAGGACGATCGGGTAGTTGCTTTGTAATTTGTGAAGGCCTTATCGTACGAAGCCTTTGCCTTTTGATACTTACTATTTACATCATCGCGATAGGTTACAGCTTTGTCGTTATACTGAAGAATAGCATTATAATAAAAGTCTATATTCCACTGGCCACCAGTGCCAATGCTTGTATTCGTGGTATAGAGAGTGTCCTGAAGACCGGTCATAACTCCCGGAAGGTCCAAATAAGCATTTGCGACATCGTTAAAGCCATCGTCATAAGCTTTTTGAAGATCATCTTCAGCCTGTTTTTTATTATCAATTGCTTTAGCTAAGCTATTCTCAGCCTGCGTGGTTGAAAGCTGGTCGGCCGGCTTCACTAGTTTTTCTCGCGAGAGCTTGGCACTGTCAAGATTTACCTCCGCATCTCTTACTGCTTTGTCTGCATTCTTGCTATCAATTTTTGCTATTATGGCTCCTTGCCCAATGTAGCTCCCTTCTTTCGCACTAATGTAAACTATTTCTCCGGAGGCTTTCGGCTTTACATCAATCTGATCTGAAGCTGATACTTGTCCACTACCTGATACGGTTGAAGATACAGAGCCAATTCTAACGGCAGAAATCACATACTTAGTCTCTCCGGTGGAAGCATAGTTTTTTTGATAAACTGAATATCCGCTATATAAAACTGCCGCCACGATTAATACACTCCAAAATTTATGTTTAACTGCCCACCCGAGAAGTTTCCTCGTTGAATTTAGAAGTTTCATAATTAAATTTTTGTAGACGTAGCATATTCAGCGTCAGTATTTATTTGTTTCGATTTTGAATTCATTGGCATTACCCTAACTAATTTTGCGTCTATTTTACCATTCAGATCTGGCTCACCGAATACGACGACAGCATCTCCAATTTTTAGATCCGAACTCGTTAATTTCTCTCTTTGAGACATCACTTCAGTCTCGTTATTTATTAGAACTGTTTTTTCCACGCCACTCCTGTCCGTGACTACAATCTCAGGAAGGTTTATTGATACAACTTTACCCGCTGCGCCAAAGGCGTTTAAATAGTCTCGGTTGCCCATCATTCCCATGCCGAAAGATCTACTCCCTCGATCGTACCCGAAAGTACGATGGAAATTGTCTCCATATTGGTACGAAAACGAAGCACGTCTGTATCCGAAGTGCTCTCCTGCTTTGAATACGAGAATAAGCAGAATGATTCCAATGAGTGAAAAAATGATATGCACTGACTTCCTGGACTCCATAAATTTTTTACCAAACATATCTTACGAATTTAGTTTAAATAATTTGTAGTAATTGACAGCAGTCATTCCTTCCGAAAGCTTCCTGTAAAAGGATATTGTAAGTGCGAGAGTTGAAAGGGTAAGAATCATACCGACAAACGGAGTAGAGTCGATGAGTGACATAACAAAGGGATATAAGTGTGTCGCCACCACATCTGCATCAGAAAAAATTAGAGCAAAGTATTCGCCGAGGCTCGATGTACTAATCTCATATACGAGATAGATAATTGACGGGATTAGTGATAAGACACCAAGAACTGAGAGGGTCCCAAATATATAGGCCTGCATCTTGGCGCGCCTGATTTTTTCTTCACGGATACGTGTCACAATATGGCCCTTTGTGGCCATATTGTAGCTTTCAGTCGGCATCATTTTTATAATCCTTTCTATGTCGTTCATGGTTATGTAACGCTTACGCACTTGTTTTAGTTGCATTTATAATACTTTCCCTGAATTTAATATGAGCGCGTCTCAGCCTGCTTTTGACATTATTTAGACTGAGTCCGGTAACTTCTGAAATTTCCGCTAAACTCAATTCACTTATGTATCTTAATGTAAGCATCTCCCTGTGAATTAAAGGTATGGAATATAGAGTTGATTGAACTGAATCTTGCAACTCTTTTTTCTCAAATATCTCAGGTGGCAATAGAGTTTCATCTTCTATATTGTCAGAAAAAAATTCATCCTCCTGATCTAGGTCAGTAAAATTAAGATGTCGTTTACGTAGTTGATCTATCGTTGTGTTTCTAGCAATACTGAATATCCAGGCTTTCAGATTTCCGGTGTGCCTATATCGTTTTGCATTACGCCAAACCTTTAGAAATACATCCTGCAGGACATCATCAGTTATGTTTTTGTCACCTGTCATCTTGAGGACGAAGGCATACATTAACGAAAAATAAGTGTTCATAAGTAGCGAGAACGATTCCTCATCGCCCGATGCAACACTCCCCATTAGTTGTTTGTCATCTTTTTCCAAAGGAAAATAATTGTAGCATGTGGTAGGATATACTTCCATGAGGGGACTCTTGCTTAAAACTCTTCGTTTCCTTTATCGGTGGCCAGTTAGAGCGCTTTTTTTCCTTTTTAATTCAGAAATAATTCATGAAGTGTTGACTAAAATGGGGGAAAGATTGGGAAACGGAAGGTTGCTTAAAAGCCTGACTGGAAAGTTGCTCAGAGTGGATAATTCGACTATTGCACAGGATCTTTTTAATATTCAATTTAGGAACCCCGTAGGGCTCGCGGCGGGCTTCGATTACGAAGCCCGCCTCACCCAGTTCCTGCCATCGCTCGGTTTTGGTTTCGAGTCTGTCGGCACTATTACGAACTCTCCATACGAAGGAAACCCAAAGCCGAGGCTTGGACGTTTGATTAAATCTCGTTCGCTTCTGGTAAACAAGGGATTCAAAAATCTTGGCATCGATGAATTTATAAATCGTCATCGAAATTCACATTTTGAAATTCCCATAGGAGTAAGTATGGGCAAGACGAACGGTCAGCAAAATATGTCACAGGTGGATGCCATTAATGACATTGTTTCCGCGTTTAAAAAAGTAATTGAATCTAAGATACCGATGAGTTATCTAGAGCTTAATATCAGCTGTCCGAATCTTTTTGGCAATGTAGAGTTCTATACGCCATCGCATTTAAAGGAACTTTTGACTGCAGTCTGTGGACTTAAACTTCAGAAGCCCCTTTTTATTAAAATGCCGATCGAGAAAAGCGACGAAGAGACACTTGCCATGATGGAAGCCATCGTTACTTTCCCGGTGAGTGCCGTCATTTTCGGCAATCTTCAGAAAAATCGAAAGGATCCGGCAGTTTGCCCGGAAGAAGCTTTCAAATATGAAAAGGGAAATTTAAGCGGAAAGCCGACGGAACGGCGTTCGAATGAGCTCATCAAACTTGTTTACAAAAAATACGGAAGTAAAATTAAAATTATCGGTTGTGGCGGAGTATTCAGCGCCGAAGACGCTTACAAAAAGATAAAGCTCGGCGCGTCTTTAGTCCAGCTTATTACCGGTTTAATTTACGTCGGACCGCAGTTGGTTTCAGAAATTAATCACGGCCTTATCGAATTACTCTCGCGCGATGGTTACAAAAATATTAGAGAAGCGGTTGGCGCGGATGTTGATTAATGTATAATTAGTGAGTCTCTGGACATTCTGTGTCTTTGCGAGCGACCAAGAACATAAGGAGTGTACTCACGACTATATGTTCTGAAGTACTCCCGTGGTGGCAATCCGAAGCAATCCAGGCTTAATTATCTGGATCGCCACGGACTTACGTTCTCACGGAGACGAAAATGCCTTAGTCCAACTTAAATTAAGTAAATCACAACTATGAATAAAATTTCAAAATATACACTTATAATAATGATTGCTTTGTTTCTCGTGAATGTTACATATGCGCAAACAGCCACTTCGACACCGGTCACTTTCGTAGTACCTGAAAAAGTTTCGGAAATTTTGGTGAGTAGAGACGGATCAGCCAAACTTACTGGCCTAAAGGTGATGCAGAGGGCGAACAATACTTACTTTACCAGAATGTACTGGGGCGACATGTTTATTAGAATGGTCATAAGGAGTTCGGATAAGACGATGCTCGTGAGCAGGTTCAACGAGCCCCTCAAGGTGACGGACGTGAAGGACGGGGACATACTCAATGTCGAAGGCGAACTTTTTCCGAGCCAAAACGATTTTTCGGTTACCGGCCTCAAGATTGTAAATATGTCGTACGACAAGAGCAGAGAGCAGTTTTCTGGTACTGTGTCATCGGTGTCAATGCCACACTCATTCATTCTGAACACAATTGTGGGCCAGATTAATGTAAATATTTCCACTACCACATCCGTATCAAAAGGGTCCAGACAGAACTACGGCTCTCTTCTGCTCATGAACACGGACGACAAGGTTACAAGCGTATCCGGAATTTTAGACAGAGGCGCAAATATTTTGAATGCAAACAGCGTATCGATTTTCTTTGACTTTAATCTGCTCAAGGCCCAAAATTTCAGGGGTATCTTGGTTGAAGGGCCAAATCTGGATTCAAGGGTTCTTAGAGTTCTAATGAGCGACGGGCGTACGGCTACTGTAAAGCTTGACCCAGAAGCTTCAGTGCTTAACTCGAAGAGGAAAAATACGCTTTTGTCCCGCTACGCTAAAGATGATTCAATTATATTCTACGGCGCTAGAGAAGAGGCGGATTTAAACACGATACACGCTGAAATCGTTCGCAACTTGGATCTGTAATCTCTATAAATGAAATTAAGATTGTTGCTATTACTTGTCCTCATTTTTTTATCCGGATTTTCTGTCGCTGGAGCGGACCAGACTGGATGTTCCAGATTTGAAGGCTTCGTATGGTCTAGAGTATCAGGAAGATGCGTTCAAGAAATCTGTCCGAATGATTCGATAGGACGAGACGAATCAGGAGATTGCATGTGTGCTTCCGAAAAGGAGCCTGGATACTCGGATGGAAAGTTGATTGGGTGTAATGAATCTTCAGCACAAATGAAAGAAACTGCCGTGGATCCGAATTTGGACGAAAATATTGATACAGAAGTTGGTATTCCTTCGTCCGATGTCCAAGCCCCGGTGAACAGCGCCAAAAAAGAAACTCGTAGCTCATCCGCCACGCCGAACACCATTACTATTATTGTTGTAGTTGCTCTCGGAATTGGTTTTTGGCTTTATAGACTTCCACCTCTAAAAAAATAGCATGCTTCGAACGTATCTGAAATATTGACAGACTGTCAGAAAACAAGAAGCAATGCTTCTGATGTGGTAAAAAGTTGTTACGTTTAGGCACATGAATTATTGTACTGACCAAGAAGCCTTGCTTCCGGGTCTGTTTTCGGACAGTCTGATAACGTTGCTATCCACTCATTTAGTTCTCGTTGCCAGTGTATACTTTAGATATGACGCTTAAAGAGCAGGTACTCTCATTTTTCAGCGGTGACGTTTTTGACGACGATGAAACACTCGAGGCTTTCAGCCGTGACAGCAGTATTTTTAGAATGAAGCCGAAACTGGTCGTGTTGCCAAAAAATGTAAGGGACATAAAGTATCTCGTGAAGTTTGTTAACGAGATGAAGATGCGAGGCCATTACATTTCAATCACCGTGCGAGGAGGTGGAAACGATGTCTCCGGAGCGGCGGTCAGTGAATCAATTTTACTTGTTACTACAAAGTATTTAAATAAGATAATTCACCTTGACGATTCTAGCGTACATGTGGAAGCGGGAACGAGTGCTTCGCATTTGAACAGTGTTGCGAGCAAAAAAGGTGTTTTCCTACCGAGTGTGCCAGAGGTTTTCAACAATCATACTGTGGGCGGAATGATAGCTAACAACACTGGAAGCGATCTATCGGGAAATGTGGGTAAAACATCTACGTATGTTGATTCTTTAAAAATGATTTTAAGTGACGGGGAAGAGTGTCTGTTTAAGTCACTCACTCTGGCGGAGTTGGAAGCCAAGAAGAAATTGCAAAATAGAGAGGGAGAGATTTACCGCAAGTTATTTTCAATTGTTTCGAATCACAAAGAAGAGATTGAGCTCGTGCGGCCTCACGTGACTAGAAATGTAGCCGGCTACAATCTTTTAGATGAATACGATTCTGCTCGCGGTGTTTTTAATCCAGCTCACTTAATTGCAGGTTCACAGGGGACGCTCGGCATAATTACCGAAGTTACTTTGAGACTTAATAAGAAGAACGAGCACCGAAGATTCGCGTATTTGGAATTTGAAAATATTTCAAAAGCTTCTGAAATCCTAGAAAGTATTTTACCCTTTATTCCTCAAAGCTTTGATTTGTTCGATAAACAGGCTGTAGATATTTTTGTTAAGCATCTTCGCAAAAATTCAAAAAATAAGGGCGAGAGCTATATGAGGAATTTACTCCGCTGTTTCCCTCACTTTTTTTCGAAAACTGTCATGGCGGGCCACAGATTCATAGTTTTAGCTGAATTCAGGGCAAAATTGATTTTGAAGGCGCAGATTATTGCCGCGAAAGCCCTCTCTGCCATTAAGGATCCGTCAGTCAAAAGACGAATACTGGACGCAAAGGAAGTGAAGAAGTATAAGGAGATACTGTATGATTCGCAATTTTTGTTCAATTTTTATGAACATGGGTCGCATTCGGCCCGCATTGTGCAAGATACTTCTGTGCGCACAAGCGTATTTGAGGCCTATTTAAAAAGACTTCTACCCTTGTTGGATAGTTATCACTTCCGATTTACATTCGGCGGAAGAGTAGGGGACGGAAACCTTCGGATCATTACATTAATCGACTTGAGCAGGAAAGATGAAGCTCTTCGGTTGAGAAAGTTGACCTCGGAAGTGGCTGACTTAGTGCTTAAATTCAAAGGCACTCTTTCCACCGATATAAATGACGGCCTTTTGCTTGGGCCAATGCTTGAACGAATGTACGGCGAGAAAGTGTATAATCTTTTTATTGAGACGAAAAAAGTCTTTGATCCGAATAATATTTTCAATCCCCACAAAAAGATTAATGTGACAAGCACATTTGCGTTAGCGCATCTTGAGCATTAACACACAAGGATTACACAAGTCTGTCTTGTGTACACAAGACAGACTTGTGTAATCTGGTCTCACTGGACAAATATGAATATTTGTGCTTAATTATTAGCTGGGATGTACCATGTATTGTAAACCCGTCAGAGTAATCTCTCGGGAATAGGGAGACAAGGATGATCGAAAATAAGAGGAATGTGTTGGTCGTGGACGACGAGTTGGGTATCGCTTCGATGGCGGCTCGGATTCTCAGGAAGTCAGAATTTGCAGTGGTTTCTGAGATATTCAGTCAAGTGGCGTTCATCAATTTATCTTCCGGCCACCTGCCTGACCTGCTTCTGACGGACATCAATATGCCCGGAAAAAACGGGATTGAACTTGCGAGAAAGGCAAGAGAGATGTGTCCGACACTGCCGATCGTATTCATGTCGGCGCGCCTGCACGACTTCCAGTCTGAAATTGCTTCGATTCAGGGTTGTCTAACAATCGAGAAGCCTTTCTCAGAAGAGGAGCTTCTCGAAGTGGTCGAAAGAGCCTTGCCGGGCAAGTGGCGCAAGGCGAAGGCTGGGGAAGAGTACGAAATCAGCATGGCGACCGGCGAAAGACGTCAAGCCAAGCTCGACTGGGTCACTCCGAGCACTCTTTCGTTCACGTCCTTTGAGTGTGAGCCCGGTAGCGTCGTTGGTGCCCAGTTCACTCTAGGCCACAATGATGTAGTCGGGCTTCGGCTGATTACTCAGGAGACCCGCTGATACAACAATTCGTTCCAATTTGTTACTGGTCCAAATTTTCTGCCCCGCCTCCGGCGGGGCCTAATCTTGCCCAGAATAATTGAATATTGCGTTAATTTTAAAATATAGGTAGCATATACTGCGAGTATTAATAAGTCTCAAAAATATGCCAAAAGCCAGTAACTATGTACTTGCGTCTCTCGTGGTAATTGTAATCGTGGGCGTGCTCATAATGTTCTCATGGAAGTAGCTTTTTTACTTACGTGATACCTGTATTCACTGTGTTTCAGAAATATCATTCTGATATCTCTACGATCGTCATTATATTAGAGTGAATGTCGGAAATTATCTGGAGATAGTCTCGGAAAGAAAAAAGAGTTTTCAATATCCACAGGCTCCAGTTTGGGGCTGATTTTGTGTTATCATATTTAAATGGAACGACAATATGATAACTATGATGATGACACTAAATCTTCCGTTGATACGGGACAAGAGGTTGGAGTTTCTCGGTTGCGCGAAGTCGGTGGTACTCGTCTTGAGGATGCCGAGAGAAGAATAGCTCTTGTGCGCGAGGCAGCGGACCGGATATTTGATGACTATTTGAATAACTCTAAAGGTCAAGCGCCGTTTTTCAACAGATCATATATCAAAAACAGACTTCCTGTAGCGCTACAATCATTAATAGGCAGTAAACTTATTGATGAGACAGAACTTTTTTCGCGAGACGTGCGTGAAGAATTGCAACACACGAATCGTAAACCTCGTAACGATAGAGATGTCCGCTCCATTCTCGAGGATGCCTCGCTTGTAGCGGCCAAGTCAGGCAGAAAACTTAATAATAAATTCCTTGAAGCGCACTATCCTAAACTCGCGTACTGGCTCGAAGTGAATGATAAGAGTCCAAAAGATTTTATGTCCAAAGATACTCCCGCGCAATGGGAGTATCAGGAACAGAATCGTGAACGTACTATTGAAAGTGCGCGATCTGAATTGAATGAGCTGTTTGAGACGTGGAAGTCAAAACAAGATGGTAATTTTAACACGGGGTACATTCAGTCCCAAAAACAAGGATTGTTTCAGTGGTTTTATAACAGAAATCTTAAAATCTATGATTATCTAAGCAACGAAGCCAAGGAATCATGGTCATACAAAGATTATTCACCTAAGTTTCTGGCCGAACAGAAAGTGAAGCTCGAAAAGCTATTTGGCGAGTGGGAGCAAGAGCCGGCACAAAATAGACGGCCATTTGGCGCGGCCTATGTGAAGAAGAAGGACAAGGCTCTGTATCATTGGTTCTATAGATACGCAAGAGAGAAGGGAGAAAGGATGGAAGACCATTTATCTGACAGGGCAAGATCCCATTGGCAACGTCTTAGTTATTTGGATGGAATCAACAAAAAATGGACCGAAGAATTGGCAAGAAAAACATTAGAGGAGCTATTTCAAATCTGGCGGGCCGGGGATAAAAAGATTCATTTCGGGCCGTATTTTTTACAGCAAGAATCACCGCTTCTTTACGCATGGATTCATAGGCGAGAGCAAAAAAAATCGCTTACTCTTGAATCGCTCCTAAGTCCTGAAGCGCGACAGGCATGGAAACATCTTCGTCCATACCTAGTGGCGAATGGCAATGGAAGGGAAGCCAAACATGTCCGAGGCAAGAAGGATGTAGTACCTGACAATCCAAACGATAGGCGATTATCCGGCCAAGAAGAAAAGAAAAATATATCAGAGGTGCGGGAGGCTATCATGAGCACCGAGTTTAAGAAGCTCGTAGGATTGTTTGGCGCGTCGCGCACGGTGGACACGCTTTACGCATATAGGCCGGATTTACGCAAAGTACCCCCGGATCGGTTACGAAAAGTCATTGCTCAATATCTGGGCAATTTTCTCCTCACACGACCGCCATTTAACGGGGTTGATATTGAAGCGGTGCAACCTTATCTGGACAACCAAAATTTGCAAGAAGGACTCTATGAAGTCATAAAAGATGCCACGCTTAGGAACTATCTCGCGTGCCGTGTAGCCGACAAGACGCAAACGGATGGTGAAATATTTGCAAAGTATTTTCATGGTCTGTCGACCAATGAAACGGTTATGAATGATCAGGCGCTTCAATCCGTGTTGGGCCGCGCGCGTAACTATTACGTGGATATAATTAGTACATCCACATCTAGTCGCCCGAAAGCGTTAGTCGCTAATGTACGCGAAGGAAGGGATTTCCCGGACATCTATCAGGCAATAAACATAAAGGAGCTTCGCGATAAGCAGAGGTTGCTTATCGCGGATGAAATGGGAGTGGGCAAAAGCGGTTCCACCATACTTGCTAAGGAGTATCTTGGAGTAAGAACAGCTCTCGTTGTCGTGCCGAGCAATGTTCAGGAAACATGGCTACGTTATCTTTCGGATCAAAATAAAGACGGTAGGCAGTTGGGATACTTTAAGAAAGGACAATCTCCGAGCGTGCTTTGCATAAAGACTGCCGTTGATTTGAAAAAGTTAGATTCTAAAACCTATGACTATATTATTCTTTCACAGGAAAGATTATCCAAGCCGGAATATGTCGAAGCACTGGAGGCGGTGGATTTTGATATGTTGGTGGCGGATGAAGTTCATAAATTGAAGAATGTAAAATCCGGTAAAAGATCGGCGAATTTCCTGCGCTTGGCAGACAAGATAGAAGGAGACAACAAATATTTGGCATTGTTGTCCGGAACCCCCGCGCCGAATAAAGTCGAGGATATCGCCGTGGTGCTCCGCTTGCTTTATCCGGAGCGCTTCAGGCATATTGAAAACAAACATCTAACCACTGCAATCCTGAGGGGAAGTATCGCAGATACTAGAGCATTGCTCGTGGCAAAGATGCAACGTAAGAATCTCGCGGGCCACATTGAGATGCCGGCGCTCAGTGAAATAAACGTATCGGTGGAACTGGATCAACAAGAAAAGGAGCTTTACGAAATACTGCTTGAAAAAGACGAATTTCGGGCAGATGAAAAAATCAGATTATTGCGGCAGTTTTGCATGAACCATGATCTTCTCAAGGTCACTCCCGGGTTGGTGCAAGCCAAAGCGGATCAATTCGAAAATGTCTTGGGGCTCGCGTTCGAGAAACACAAGAAGGTACTTGTCTTTGTAAATGCGTATGTCGAGACTGTTATGCGGGGAGACCTTTCAATTTTAGACAAAATAAATTTACCACCCGGAGTAGCGATGTATACGGTCCATGGAGATAATCGAAATGAACGTCAGATTGTGCAAGATATATTGAACAATTCCGACGGTAAAATGCTGGTAGTGGTAAGCGGGCAAACCGCGGATGCGGGTGTGGATTATTCCGGAGCAGAGCATGTCATATTCTATAACGAGCCGTGGACCAAGGACGACAAGCGACAGCTCATCGGCAGAGTGTACCGTCCCGATCTTAAAGGGGATCTCATCGTCGAAACCTTAATTACTCGTGGCACTATCGAGGAAGGTATCCATCGCTATATAGAGGTGAAAGCCCGTGCGCTTGAAAAATTGATTGAGGGCATACCCATAACCCAACTGGAGGAGCAAATTCTTCGCACCGCCGAAATTACGCCGGCGCAAGACCTGGAAGTTAATCGTGATTTGGCCGAGTCCTATTTTTCCGCGATTGAGAGATTAAACGCCATATACGCGCACGTCAAGGGGATTGGCGGCAAGAAATTCTATGACTTTCTACAGGAATATGGTTCGCTTTACGCTGAATGTTATTTGAATATCGGCAGTCGAAGCTATCAGGGTAACGCGAGTAGGGTTTCTGGAACACTACTGGATACCATGGTGCGAGAACGTAAGGAAAGACAGAGTGAGATTAAGATTCTCGATGTTGCTTCGGGTCCCGAAATGCTGCGCCGGCATAGCCTAGAGGATCTGCAACGGAACATTTACAGTCTTGATATGAACAAACACCATTTTTCGCCAGAAAGCAAAGGCGCCTCAATCGGCAGTTTTAGCGCGTTGCCATATTATTCAGGAACGTTTAACTATGTCAACTTATCTCTCGCGCTTCATTACACCGAAGAGTTTGCCCCGAGCAAACAAATGCTTGAGAGGGGTGAGGTGTTTATGGAGATCAACAGAATATTAAAGATTGGTGGCAGGGCCATTATTTCGCTCGTGCACAAACGAGACCTAAAGGATATGGGTGCATTTACTAAAGTAATGCGAGATTTTGGCTTTACAGTCGTGGCGCAATACAGCGGTGACGTAAAGGAGGGAAATCAGTTTAAGGCTCGGGTGATAACGCTTGAGAAAATTGGTGAGCCAGCAGGTTCGCTTCAAGAAATAATAGATACTGACCCGAGTGGATTAACGGATGGCCTTAAGATGATTGATCGCAAGGGGGAACTGCGCGATTCCAGGCAAACATTAACGCATTTCACACTTGGTAGTCAGAGATTCAAGATAGGATTTAATGCCGAAGATCAGGATATGTTGCGGGAAGAACAGTATGCGCTTCGAGAAGGAGAACGACTAAAAAAAAGATACGGTTCAATCGAAGAAATTCCCGTGGAAGATTTAAAACAACATAGATTCGCCCGAATGCGCATTCGAGATAAGTACGTTCTTTTCAAAAAGCTCGAGAAAGGTAACGGCGGAGTGCGCATAGATAACGATTAAAGTGCGTAGAAATGAATAACGGCCCCGCGCTTGCGCGCGGGGCCGTGTGGCGAGTGGTTGCCTAAGAGCGACGGTCGGTCAGCTCTCTGAGATCGTGTAGGCGCGGTAGGCCTGGTTGATCTCGAGTGCCGCACTGATTTTGCCCGGCCGGCCGAGGACCGTGCCGCCCATCTCGATCGCGGTCAGCCTGACGACCCCGCGTCGCCCCAACGTGATGTTGGGGATGAGGGCTCCTCGGTAGGGCACCGCGACGAGCTGGCCCGCCGCGAGGCCGAGTATCTCCCGATGCCTCGGGGTCACCTTGTCATCGGGGTAGGGTTCCACAGCCAGAACCGTGAAGCAACGGCCATTGCGAATGAACCTCCTGCCTAGGAACTTCTCTCCGAACATTGGTACCTCCTGCTTTTTAATTGGCGAAATTGCCGCTTGTAACAATAGCACTATTGAGTATCTATGTCAATATATTGACATATTCTAATTTAAACTGTACTGTCTAATCTGGGTAATGTAAATTGAGAGCTTGTTGTCAACCCTAACTTTACAGACAGAACAGGAGGAAGGAAATGTCAGGATTAAGACTCGGTCATCGGCTGAACTGGGAGCCAAGGCTCGAACAGGGGCTTTCGCTCAAACAGGAGATGCGTCTGAAGTTGCGACAGTCGCTCGAAGCGCGGCTCGGTATGCAGCTTTCACTCCGGCTCGAACTCATTGATTCCTTGCGCGGGGAAAAGTATGAGCCCAAGGGTAAGTGCCCTGGGTGCGAATATCGGATGTCGAACGGCGAGATCATCCGTGGGTTCAATCAAGACCCGACGGATTACACCACCGGCTGTCCCCGTTGCAAGACTCGCTTCGAACCGAAGCTTGTCTACGGCATGACGGCGGCGGGACGAGTGGAAATTCCGTTTTTCTGTTCGACGCAGGTGCTCGCTCAAATGGCGAACACTGTTGGACTCATAAGGATGAGTCCCGATCGCATCAGGAATGAGTACATGACCATCTACCACTCGGCCATCGCGCATTACGGTAGCCTCAAGGCCGCCTTCGTCAAGCTCGGCCGCGAGTACCCGTTCGTCGAGCGCGACCCGAAAAAGGATAAGGAGGATTGGAAAAAGAAGATCATTCCGTTTCTCGGTCGCATGCCCGACACTGTTGTGGCAGATTGCGCTGAGGTTTCGGTTTCTGTCATCAGACGGATGCGGAAAGATCGCAAGATCAGATGCTATCGCGCCCGCGATCATGCTGACGACAACTAGAACCCGGACAGGCTAGAAAACGCTGCCACTAAACAGGCCACTCACCTAGGTGAGTGGCCTGAACTATTTATTCCTCGAATTTACGTAAATTGTGGTGCTTGTGCTAAACTTAGCAAATGTCTAATTTCTATTATGGCGAGCGAGGAGCGCATGTTAGTTTAATAACTGACATGACGTCAGAGTCGAAGTCGTAACAAAAATTTGTATGTCAAATTTCTACAAACCGCACCGCAATCCAAACTGGAATTACGGGGGCCCAAATTGGCGACTATCTCGTTCAAAGATTGATCTCTTTATGGCGTGTTCGCGCTGTTTCTATATTGACAACAAGCTTGGCACAGCGCGTCCGCCCGGTTTTCCTTTTAATCTTAACTCCGCCGTCGACAAGCTTCTCAAAAAAGAGTTTGACTTGCATCGAGCGAAGAAAACACCACATCCATTGATGAAAGCGTACGGTCTCGATGCTGTGCCGTTTAAGCATTCAAAAATGGACGAATGGCGGGACGCTCTTCGAGGTGGAATTACTTACAGACATCCTGCTACGAATTTTCTAGTCTGTGGCGGAGTGGATGATGTGTGGGTGGCGCCAGACGGCGAGCTTATAATCGTCGACTACAAGGCTACCTCAAAGGATGAAGAAGTAACTCTAGATGCCGACTGGCAGATAGGGTACAAGCGTCAGATGGAGGTGTACCAGTGGCTTCTCCGTAAAAATGATTTTAAAGTTTCTGACACAGGCTACTTCGTATATTGTAATGGAGATACGGACAAGGAGGCATTTGACTCAAAGCTGGAATTTGAGATTAAACTCCTAGCTTATACTGGCAATACAGGATGGATCGAGCCCGCGCTACTCGAAGCAAAGAAATGCTTAGATTCAGACAAATTGCCTCGCGCCGGAGCTGACTGTGATTACTGCACATACAGAAAGGCAACACAAGAAGTTTTGAAGCTGGCAGTAAACGAAAACGAAAAATAGTTTAGAAATAGCGAGACCCCGAGCGGAGTCTCGCTCAGGGCCATTTCAGTTGTCAGCTTATCTCTCCGACAATCTTGATAAGCTCCTGTTGGAGTATGCCCTTCTGTCTGAGTAAGTCTCTGATTTCTGTTCGTCTATTCGGCGTCTCCATTTCAATTCTTTGGATCTTCTCACTCACCTTGCTAATCCTAGATCTCAGGCGATCAATCTGGCTACGTACTCTTGTTTCCACCTGTCCGCGAATCTTTCGATGATAGAGGTAGGTTTGTCTTACCGCATGCATTCCTCTGCTAACCTCACCCTCTTTTCTCCACTTTGCCACAATGACCTCCTGCGGCTAAGCCGCTTTCTACACTGTATTCAGAATAGCCTTTGTCACTTGTATATTCAAGTATTCGTCCTTAGATTGAATATTTGTTATAATACCTCGACTAATAGTTAATCTACATAAAAAAATGTCCGACAAATTAACAAAACACAAAGTGATTATTTATTCCACTCCATCCTGTGTTTACTGCAAAGTGGCAAAAGAGTATTTCAAGGATAATAATGTCGAATATACGGAGTATAATGTAGTGAATGATATTCCGAAGCGAGAAGAGATGTTTCAAAAGTCGGGCCAGATGGGAGTACCTGTGATTGATATTGACGGATCAATAACCGTCGGCTTCGACGAAGAAAGAATCCAGTCATTTCTCGGTATATAAACGATGGAAAATATTTACGATGTAGTGATTGTGGGCTCGGGCGCGGCGGGACTCTCCGCGGCTATTTATGCTGGCCGTTACCAGATGAAGACCCTGATTGTGGCGGGCGATTTCGGAGGCGAGACCGCAAAAGCCGGTGTCATCTGGAACTATCCGGGCGCCAAAGGTGTTGATGGTTATGAACTTATGAAGACAATGAAGGAACAGGCAATGGACGTCGGCGTACAGTTTGAGAAGGGATGGGTCACGAATGTCATAAAAGAGAACGATATTTTCAAAATAACCTTCGGTACAAAAACAGTTGAGTCCCGAAGCGTAATTCTCTCGGGTGGAGCAGAACGGAAGCGCCTCGGTATTCAAAACGAAAAAGAGCTTTCGAACAAAGGAATTCACTATTGTGTTACTTGTGACGGTCCTCTATTCATGGGCAAAACTGTGGCAATGGTTGGAGGCGGAGATGCCGCGCTTAAAGGTGTACTGCTTCTCGGAGAGTATGCGGAGAAAATATACATGATTGTGAGGTCCCATCTGAGAGGCGAACCGGTAAATATAGAAGCGGTGAAAAAATTAGGTAGCAAAGTCCAGATTCTTGAAGAGTCAAAAATCAAAGAAATTGTGGGAGTAAATAAACTTGAGAAAATTGTTTTGGACAAAGCCGTGGAGGGCATAAGCGAAATTGTACTTGATGGCCTTTTCGTAGAGATTGGGGCCGAGCCCAAAACAGAGATCGCGAAGTCGCTTGGCGTCGAGCTGGACGAAACAGGCTATGTGAATAGTACAGCCTGTATGGTAACCTCGGCGAAAGGCGTATTCGTGGCTGGAGACACCGCGAACGTTTTCGGACATTTCAAGCAGATAGTTACAGCAACAGCCATGGGCGCATTAGCCGCAACCTCCGCTTACGAATATTTGAAGGAAAATTAAGATATAGACGTCCGACGTCGTATACGA
>JACRKE010000001.1 GCA_016215335.1 Candidatus Vogelbacteria bacterium
AAAAAACTGGTCGCGCGCAAAATCAGAAATGCAGAGAAAACTTTTTTGCTGGGTGGCGAGTGGTAGCGAGCGGCGGCGGGCTGGCTTCCTTAGTCGGGATCGGTTTGGTAAAAAGTTCGGATTTCATTCAGGAGGGACAGCTTTGGATGGAAATTGGTTAAATTAGCAAAGGTAGAAGCGTCGCTCCGCGACGCAATGTCTAAATCGGCGAGGATTTTGAACGGCATTTTGAAGTCCACGACGAGGGTGCGGTTCGCGAGGGTGGGGTTCGAGGCATATATTTCTTTTGTAGAATAGCGATTGTCTATAAGTGCAAGACCGGGATAGTAAAAAATAAATCCATGAAAATTACAAAATTTGGACATTCATGTCTTTTGGTCGAAGAAAAAGGAGTGCGAGCGCTTATTGACCCGAGCAACGACTATGCTACAGTCCCGGATAATCTTAAGGATATTTCAGTCATAATCGTCACACATGAACATTCCGATCACTATAGTCTTGAGCTAATGGCGCAACTGCTCAGACAGAACCAAGATGCACAAGTAGTGACAAATAGCGCTGTCGGTGTAAAGCTCTCGGAAGCAAGCATTGATTTTCATCTGGTAGAGAACGGTCAAAGTATTAAGATATCAGGACTCATGATTGAAGGTGAAGGAGAACTTCATGCTGAATTGCATCACGAATGGCCACGTTGTGCGAATACAGGTTACAGAATAGGTGGTAGACTTTTTCATCCAGGCGACAGTCTTGAAGTACCGAAGTTGCCAGTTGAGATTCTCGCACTCCCCATGGCGGGCCCATGGATGTACACCGGTATGGGAATTGAATTTGCGCGAGCCGTAAAACCAAAAAATGCTTTTCCAATTCACGATGGCATGCTGAAAAAGCTTGGTAGCACTAATGTTATGCCAGAAAAGCTTCTTCCTAAGTCAGGCATTGAGGTGAAAATTCTAGACCTTCACAAAGAGTACGAATTCTAAAATAAAAATACGATTTAAATTTTAAGTATCAAATACATGAACGAATTAACAAATGAGGAAGAGAGAGAGTAATAATTCATAAGGGGACCGGGGCACCTTTTATTGGAGAATATGTTAATAACAAAGCGACCGGAGTGTACGTCTGTAGACAATGTGAATCACCACTTTATGATTCAAAAGATAAGTTTGAGTCTGATTGCGGATGGCCAGCATTTGATGATGAAATTCCTGGAGCGGTTAAGAAGAGTCTGGATGATGACGGAATGCGTACCGAAATAACGTGCGCGAACTGCGGAGGTCATTTAGGGCATTTGTTTCTAGGCGAGCAGTTAACACCCAAGAACGCACGTTATTGTGTGAACTCAATTTCAATGAAATTTATCCCTGGAAAATAGATGAGCCACCCAACTAAAAAAATTGTACTCGGAGGTGGATGCTTCTGGGGAATGGAGGAACTTATAGACGAAAGGCCAGGAGTTGTTGCGACAAGAGTTGGCTACTTGGGTGGGAAGAACCCTGATCCGACTTATGAAAATCACCCTGGCCATGCCGAAGTAGTAGAAATAGAATATGACAATAGGACTTCTTTAAAAGACCTTCTAGATTTCTTCTTTCAGATCCACGATCCAACGACTCTGAATCAGCAAGGTAATGACATTGGAGACTCCTATCGCTCTGTTATTTTCTACTCAGACGAAGAAGAGAAAAAAGAGGCTGAAAGTTTCATTGAAATAGTAAATAAATCAGGTCGTTGGAAAGATCCTGTCGTCACGAAGTTGGAACCACTCACTGAATTTTATGTGGCCGAGGATTACCATCAGAAATATCTTAAGAAAAATATTGGAGGGTACACATGCCATTTTCCACGCTTTGGAAGCTACTTATAGCTCCGAGCTGTCCTCAGTAAATAAATAGATATTATGAGGCCGCCCTTCCTTTCGGTCGGGCGGCCTTGAAATACGAAACTGAATCGGTCTGCAGATCAGGCTTCAGGTGTGAGGATCTCTTTCAGCTGTCCATAGAAATTGATCTTCGCCTGATACTCATTGCCGACGACAAACGTTTTCCATCTTGCCTCTGGCATGACCTCGTCGAAGATTGAGCGTTTTGGCTCTGGGCCGAGGAAGATGGCGTGATACTCCTCTTTGCGACCATTCTCTCTTTCATTGCTCGCCAGGTTTGGGTTGGGCCAGGCGGGCGATTGATTATCGGCACCGAGTCGAGCCTCTCGCTCAAACTTCCAACGTTCGATGTCGTAGTCATACTTGGTGTGATATTCCGCTTCGTCTCTGTAGACTGGCCTTGTGCGCGACACTTGCCGTGTGCTGTACACGGGTCGTGTAGAGTAGGTCGCTTCCGCAAACCCGTTGCCCTTGCTTCTAGTGCCAGATCGATAAGTCTCAGTGCCAGACTGATATCGCTCCGTCACATAGTATGTCTCCGTGTGGTCGAAGACCTTGTTGTAGTGATGGAGTGCCCTGTAGTGACTGACTTCTCGTCCTCCAGACGGTATGCTCCAGTCACTCTCGCGAACCGTCTTCCACTTCTCGACAGTGATCACGCGTTGCCATGTGCACTTTGTGAGCTTGATCGTTTCTACGTGCGTCTTGAAATACGCGTAGATTAGGGCGATGAAAATCAGAGTCGCGCAGACACTTGCGATGACGGGGAGTGAGAGCCAGTTGAACTTATCCCTCGACTTATTCTCTCCGCGACTCCAGACGTCGCTCTTGTCGTAGAAGCTCGGAGTCTGTTCGGCTTCAGGACGATTACTTGTTAGGTCACCAGTGCTTCTTCGCGGTTTCTCCCAAGCTTCCTTTTCATATGAGCGAGGCTTCGGTGCGGTTGGACTGCTTTTCGGTTCTTGGCCGAGTGCGTAGTCCACAGTGCGACGCACTGGACTCGAGCCCTTGGGGGCACTACAACCAGCGCACTTGGTGCTGGCACCACTCGTCGATCCTCCGCAATGTTCGCAGAGCCAGTCGGGCGCAGCACTCGCGAGCCTGAGGAGCTTCTCGTCCTTGATCTCGGGTGCATTAGCTGGATCGTAGAAAATATCTCCTGGCGGACGAGGAGCATTGCAGTTTGTGCAGTGCTGATGGCGCCCGAGTATCCCCTTTGAATCGCAGCTTTCGCAGTCCCATACCCATTCGTATTGCTCTGGGTTATTCGGTCCAGACACGTCTATCTTTCTCCTTCCATTTCGTATTGGCACAAATGTGCCGTTGTTCAGGTACTCAGTCTTTTTTATTGGGTAAATCTACCCAATTTTCTCTGCTTATATATTAATACATAATACGTAATATGTCTAGTATACGTCTATTGTATCTTTTTTTGTCTACCATTTGGTGCCATGAAATTGTATTTATAGATTCATTTTAACTTGAATATAATACGCGTAGCGATTTCCTCGCGGCTCTGCCGCGATGACCTTGGAGGAAGGTTTGGAAACCCTCGGTTTCCAAGTAGAATAGAGGGATGCCCGTCAAGAAAACATGGCACAATGCGTACGATACCCACTACCACA